>JAQTXT010000042.1 GCA_028688645.1 Rickettsiales bacterium | reverse complement strand
TAATTTCGCAATTGGATTTATATTTTGAAGGTAGGCTGAAGTTGGATTTGAAGTAAAATGGATTTGACACAGAGTTAAGGACAGACCCGATTGTTTATCTTATCTTGTTCTGTTAATGGATTATTCTTTGTTTTCTTTTTTGGAATTAGAATATTTAAATTACTTAGATTATTTTGGTTGCTTAAATTGTTATTCTTTTCTTTAAAGTATTTTATTATTCCAGTATATCCACTATCTAAAAGTATCGTTTGTTTCTCTTGAAATGGTAAATTACTTTCTTTAAATAGCTTAAAATCATGAGTTTTGCCATTAAACACTATTAACAAACTCCCAAAACTCTCAAGAGCATCTTTATAAGATCATTCCAAGAAAGTTTAGATCATTTTTTTCATATCTAAGAGCTAGTCTTCTATTCTCTTTTAATTTTCCAAAATGTCTTTCTATAAGTCCTCGTAATTTGTAGGTTGTTTTATCATATTCTATTTTATCCTTCCTGCTTCTTTTTGGTGGTATAATGGGTATATTATTATTTTTCCTAAGATTTACTTGTGAGAATTACTATCATAACCTCTATCTTCAAGTACTTTACAATTATAAACATTTTTTGTCAGTTTATCTGCCATTTTCAGATCATGTACTTCTCCTCCAGTAAGAAATCCCTCTATTATGTGTTTCTGTGATGTGATACAAAGGTGAAATTTAGTTGTTATTCCTGAAGTACTTCTTCCTTTTGTTTGCTGCCCTTTTTTTGTCCACCACCATGTCTGTGAACTTTGAATGTAGAACTATCACATATTACAATATCCATAGTAAGTTTCTTTTTATTCTGTAAATTCAAAAGGATATTCCACCATATATTCTTTTCATTACCTCTTGCAAATCTTGTATAAATTGTATGCCAAGAGTATCCTTCTAAGTATTTGGTTGGTATATCTCTACAGGATGTTCCTGTTCTTAATACATATAATATAGCAGAAAATACAATATAATGACTTATTTTTAGAGGTCTTCCTGTTGGAACAAGAGATTCTTTTATAGTGGGTAATATTTCTTTATTAAAAATTGTTCTGATATTGGAAATATGCGAGTGTTTGAAGTGTATGCGGTTGAAGTGCAAGTATTTAAAATATGATTGGTTTCTAAAGTACCGTCGGACATTTACTTTGCAATTGATATTGTTAATATGTAGTTATGTTACGAGAGAATAAAATAGATTGCAAGAGCTTGTTAACAGTGTCTAATACATTGATAAGTGAATGTGTGAAACAAGCCGATGCGACTATTTGCAGAAAATTGATAAGCTCTCTCTTTATCATTTAACAAATTATAATAAAATTAAATGTCGCAAAGAAGCAAAGGGAGCTGTCCACTAATTATTATCTAATCCTCTCCAAACATACTCAGTTGTAAAAGGCAACAATGGCGCGATAGCTTTCATCATATTTACCAAAACTGTGTATAAAGTATTATAAGCTTCTATTTTATCATCATCATGCTCTGATTTCCAAAACCTATTCTTATTTCGTCTAATATACCAATTATTCAAAATCTCAAAAAAGTCTTCAACTTCTTTACAAGCTATTGATGGAGCGTAATCGTCCATAGACTGCTTAATATTTTCAATAGCTTGTTTCATTTTTGAAAGTATGTAAATATCCATTGAGTTTTTAGATTTTGTGATTTCCTTAGCTTTTACTCCATCACTATTTGCATACATACAAAAGAAATTATATGAGTTCATAATTGGTTTTATAGACATTCTTAAAACTTCTTTGATGTCCCTGCCCTCTTTATCAATTCTTAGTTCCTCGCCTTTTAAAACTGGACTTTTTATCATTAGCCATCTTAAAGCGTCAGAACCATACATGTTGCAAACATCTAATGGATCAACATAATTTCTTAATCTTTTTGATAATTTTTTACCAGTTTCATCAACTGCAACGCCGTATGAAATGCAATTCTTAAATGTAGGTTTATCAAATAAAGCAGTTGATAAAATTAATAAAACATAGAACCAGCCTCTTAATTGTCCGTCACCCTCTGTAATAAAATCAGCAGGAAAGTGTTTTTCAAACCATTCTTTGTGTTCAAATGGGTAGTGATGTTGAGCGTAAGGCATTGAGCCACTTTCAAACCAACAGTCAAGAACATCAGAAACTCTAACCTTCATTGATTTACCTGATGGATCATCAGGATTTTGCCTTTTTAATGTGTCTATAAATGGTCTATGTAAATCTTCAACTTTTACGCCAAAATCTTTTTCCAATTCAGCAACAGAACCATAAACATCAGTCCTTGGGTATTTTGGATTATCACTTTTCCAAACTGGAATAGGACAACCCCAATATCTATTTCTTGTTAGAGACCAATCTCTTGCACCTTCCAACCATTTTCCAAACCTTCCGTCTTTTAAATGACTAGGTATCCAATTAATTTTTTGATTATTTGCTATTATTTTGTCTTTTATAGCTTCAACATTTACATACCATGATGGCAAAGCTCTATAAATTAATGGAGCATCTGTTCTCCAACAATGAGGATAATTATGTAAATATTGCTCTGTTTTTACCCACTTACCTTCATTTTTTAATTTTATAATAATACTATCATTTGTATCAAAAACTTGTATTCCTGCAAATTCATCAACAGGACTTACAAACTTTCCTGCATCATCAACAGGACAAATAGTTGGTATTCCTATAGCTTTACAAACAACATTATCATCTTCACCAAATCCAGGTGCAGTATGAACTATTCCAGTTCCATCGGTCGTTGTAACAAAATCACCATGTAAAATCGTGAAACATTTATCACATTCTTTTACTTCTTTTACATCTTTCAAATAACGCAATAATGGTTCATAATGTAGACCTAATAAATCTAAACCTTTAAATTCAGCAATAACATCAAAATTTCCTTTATCATCAATAGCAAATTCTTTTTTGTACTTTGACATTAAAGGTTTGCCAATTATGTAGTAATCTTCATCTTTTTTGAATAAAACATACTCAATATCCTTACTTATAGTCAAAGCTAAGTTTGAAGGAAGCGTCCAAGGCGTAGTTGTCCATGCGAGAACAAATATATTTTTATCTTTATATTTCTCTAAAACTTTAGAAAATTCTTTTAATTTAAATTTTACAGTAATAGCTTTATCCGCCCTTTCTCTATATGAATTATCTTGTTTTGTTTCAGAATTAGACAATGGAGTTTGGCAAGTCCATGAATAAGGCATCACCCTAAAATCTTCATAAAGTAAACCTTTATCATATAACTGTTTGAATACCCAGATTACACTTTCCATGTAATTCAAATTCATAGTTTTATAACCATTATCAAAATCAACCCATCTACCAGAACGATTTACATAATGCTTCCATTCATTAACATACTTCATAACTGAATTTTTACATAAATCATTAAATTTATCTATTCCGTAGCCTTCAATAGCTTTTCTACCACTTATTCCAATTTCTTTTTCAACCCCCATCTCAGCAGGCAAACCATGACAATCCCAACCAAAAACTCTTTCAACTTTTTTGCCTTTCATTGTCTGATACCTGGCAAAAGTATCTTTTACATATCCAGCTAATAAATGTCCATAATGAGGTAATCCGCTAGCAAATGGTGGACCATCATAAAATGTAAATTCATCACAATTATTTCTAATATCAATAGATTTTTTAAAAATATTATTTTTGTTCCAAAATTCCAATATATTTTCTTCCAGTTTAGGAAAACTAAGATTTTGATCCACATCAGGATAATATTTCTTTTTCATTTTTTTAAAATTTTATATTCCACCATTGTATTATGATAAAAAAATTAAAATAAATATCAACTCTAAAATACCAAAATTATAAATCTATTTAAAAAGCTTGAATATTATTTTCCTTTATCTTATTTTAGAGATATGTAAAATATTATTGTGCTATGGTTAAGAAGTTGTATAAAAGTAATGGTTTTTCGTTGATAGAATTGTCAATTGTTTTAATTGTGATATCTTTCTTAATAGCAGCTATAGTGTATGGCGCTAGTTTAATAAAATCAGCAAAGGTTAATGCCTTAATTAGTGAAATAACAAATTTTAGAACATCTGCTGCTGCATTTATTGAAAAATATGGTGAGATTCCAGGTGATGGTTCAAAAATTGCAAATAATGGAGTTGGGGGCTTAACAGCAAGTGATGCTGGTAATAATGATGGAATAATTGGTTCTAAAGATAGTGAAGCAGCATATTTTGAACAGGAATCATATGAATTTTTTAAACACTTGTCTGCTGCAAAAATGATTAATTTTGACTCAAGAGCTCCAAGTGGTGGTAATTTGACTTCATTAAGTGATATAACAATAAACGAAACATATCCAGGAAGTAAAATAGGAAAGAGTTATTTTTTCTATATAGATACTAGCAGTGTATACGATATTTTTGAAGCAGAAAATAAATTAGCTTTGTATGATTTAAATGAGGAAACAAAAGGAATTAAAGGTGATTTAATGGTGATATTTATTAGAAAGTTCGGTAGTGCAATGATTTTTAATGGTTTAGGAACTAGTGAATAATGCAAAGCATTAATAATGTATTTTCTTGATAATAAAAATTATATGTTATATTATTAGAATGTTGATTTAATTATAAAACAATGGCAAAAGAACCTAAATTAAAGTTAAAAAGTTGGTATTCAAGTAAATATCAAATAGTTACCTTCCAAAGAAATATATTATTTTTTATATCGTTTTTTGCTATTTGTTCAGTTTTAATAGCAGTTATATTTGTTAAACAAATAATGGCTTCAAAATCTTTAGTTCCTTATGTAATAGAAGTAGAGGAAAAAACTGGCGTTCCAACTGTTGTCGAACAATTAAATCAAAGTAGTTTTACAGCAGATGTAACACTAAAAAGATATTTCTTATATTCTTTCGTCAAATCGGCAGAAGGATATAACCCTGGAACATTTAGAGATGACTACAAGAAAATAATGTTATTTTCTGCACCAACAGTATTTAGGCAAATCCAAAGAATAATCAATCCAAAAAATGAAAAAAGTCCAGCTTCCTTGATTGGTAGTAAAGGTATGATTGAAGTGGCATTAAAATCAATAAGTTTTCCTACTCCAAATACTGCAGTTATCAGATTCAAATTAAGAAATGTTGGAACTGTTAGAGATTTCACAAACAATAGAGACATGATTGCTGATATTGAATTTAGATTCACAGATGTTAAATTATCAGCTGAAGAAAGATATGTTAATCCATTGGGTTTTCAAATAACAAAATATGTAGTTGACCAGGAATTCGTATCTGGTAGCGAGGAGGGAAAATAATGAAAAATTTTATATTAATTTTATTCTTTTGTGTTTTTATCGGTTTTTCTAATAATGCTTTGTCAGAGGAAGTACCACTAACAACAGATTCTAGAATTAGAACGATAGTTTATAATCCTAATGAAGTATTTCAATTAAAATTTCATTATGGTTTTCAGTCTTTTATAGAGTTTGCTCCAGATGAAGAGATTGAAATTATTTCTCTTGGAGAGGCTTATCCTTGGAAAATAACACCAATCAATAAAAGAATTTTCATAAGACCAATTCAAATTGATGTTACAACCAATATGACCGTAATCACAACAAAAAGAACATATCAGTTTGAAATAACTGGCTTACCTTATGATGAAAAAGCAAATGAAGATTTGATTTATTCAATAAAGTTCTTTTATCCAGATAGTAGTTTAAAAAAGCCAACTATGGAAACAACTAATGGCCAATTTGATACAATCAGTGTAAAAGATGGTTTTGCTCTTACAAATATTGAAAGAGGTGACATTATAAACTTTAATTATACAATGGCTGGCAATGCAAGAAGCGTAGTTCCAGTTAAAGTATTTGATGATGGAAAAATAACATATTTTCAATTTCCTAATAATAATTTAATTGTTCCAGAATTTAGCCTTGTAGATATATATGGTAATGAAACAAAATTAAACTATTACATAGATGGTGATTATGTAGCTATAAATACAGTGGGTGTTCAATTTGCTTTAAGAAATGGTAAAGAACTATTATGTATATTTAATAATTCGATGATATAATGGTATCAAAAATAATTTCAATAGTAAATCAAAAAGGTGGAGTTGGCAAAACAACTACGGTAATAAATCTTGCTGCAGTTTTTGTGGCTTTAAAAAAGAAAGTATTAATAATTGATTTTGATCCACAAGGAAATGCAAGTAGCGGACTTGATATTCCATTAGAAGACAAAGAAAGATGCAATGTGTACAATTTATTTGCTAGTAAAACTCCATTAAATGAATTAGTTTATAAGACAAAAATACCCCTTTTAGATATAATACCATGCACAATGGATTTAGCGAGTACCGAAATAGATTTAGCTCAAATTAAAAATAGAGAATTTAAACTAAAAGATAGTATTTCTGACATAGCAAACTTGTATGATTTTATTTTAATAGACTGCCCTCCTTCTTTAGGATTACTAACAGTTAATGCTTTAGTTGCTTCAACGACAATATTAATACCATTACAATGCGAATTTTTTGCATTAGAAGGCTTATCAAATTTACTTGACACAGCAAATAGAATAAAAGAAAACTTCAATCCAAAGTTAAATATCAACGGCATCATCTTAACTATGTATGACAGAAGAAATAGATTAACAGAGCAAGTCGAACAAGATGTTAGAGGTTGTTTGGGCGAAATGGTATATAAAACAGTAATACCAAGAAATATAAAATTATCTGAATCATCATCGCATGGTATGCCAGCAATACTTTACGATCCACATTGTCAAGGTTCCATGGCTTATATGAAATTAGCTGAAGAAATTATCAAAAGAATTATATAGTAACTTTATCTTTACAGTATTGGGTCTTTTGTGGCTTGCGGTGTTGGGTTCCGCACTACTATCGACACATAATCTCAATAAAAAATAACTACTGTTGGAAACAATAATTAGGTTTGTTAAAAATTATTGTAGATAAAAAGAATGAAGTGTTCGGTTGGTAAGATTGGGTAGTTTTAATTGAAACATTTATTGGGTTCTTGCCTCTGCGAGAATCCAATAATTGAATTATAATTAACCAGTTTTTCAGCAACTTTCAAAGCCTCATCGGTAATAATTTCGCCAGAGAACATTCTGGCAATCTCTTTAACCCTATCATTGCCATTAAGTACATCAACCATTGTAATTGTTTTATCAGTCTGCTGTTCTTTTTTAACTTTTAAATGATAATTACCCTTTGAAGCAACTTGAGCATGATGTGTAACAACAAGAACTTGTAAATTTTGTCCCAATTTTTTCAACCTCTCACCGACAGCCTCAGCAACTGCTCCTCCTATGCCAGTGTCAATTTCATCAAAAATCATCGTTGGCACAGAATTAACTCCAGCCAAAACAACTTTCAAAGCCAACATAAATCTTGATAATTCACCACCAGAAGCAATTTTTGATAATTCATTCATTGGCATGCCAGGATTTGTGGAAGCGATAAATCTAATACTGTCCATACCATATCTATTCCAATTATCTTCACTCAATTCTTTAAATTCAGTGTCAAAAATCGTTTTTTCCATCTTTAATGGAACTAACTCTTGCATTAATTCTTGAGCTAATTTTTTCGCAGTTTGTTTTCTTGAATTACTTAATTCTGTTGCCTCTTTTAAAAATTGAGTCCTTAAGCCATTTAATTCTTTTTGTAAATCAGCCATAAAAACATCTTGATTTTTCAACATCTCAAGTTTTTTATCCAATTCAATTTTTAAATCTAAAAGCATATCTGGTTGAACACTCAATTTTCTAGCCAAACCCCTTATTGCAAAAAGTCTTTCTTCCACATTTTCAAGAGTATCACCCTCAAAACCTAAATTATCAAAGATTTTCTCAATTTTATATGTAGCTTCATTAATATTTTCATTTGCTTTATCTAAGTGTTCTACAATATCTTCAAAAGCATTTTTTCCCTCCTCAAACAAATTCTCACCAAGTCCAATACCTCTTGATAGTGTGTGTTGAGCTGATAAAATACCTTTTTCTATAGCATTTCCGCCCTGCCCCTCTAAACTGCTCTTTACATCATTCAAAACATTCAAAACTTTCTCCTTATTCATCATGAGAATTCTTTTATCATTCAATTCTTGTTCCTCGCCTTGTTTCAAATTTAAAGCTTCAATCTCATTCAGAATATGTCTTAAGTAGTCTTGTTCTTTTTCAATATTATCTTTTTGAGTCATTAATTCATTTAATTTATCTTTAGCGGTTTTCATTTTCTCAAATATTTCAGCAACCGTTCTTTGTTTTTCAACAAGTACGCCAAATTCATCTAAAATTTCTCTATGCATAGAAGAATTTAAAAGTCCTATTTGCTCATTTTGTCCATGAATTTCAAGCAGAGTTTCTCCAATATTTTCAAGAAAGCTCTGGGTTACTTGAACATCATTTATAAAAGCTTTACTTCTACCATCATCAAACAAAATTCTCCTAATGATAATACTATCATCAAAACCGATATCCAGCTCTTTCAACTCATTTTTGCACTTTTGATTATTTTTAATATTGAAAACAGCAATAACCGAACCTTTTTCTTCTCCATTTCTAAGCAATCTACTATTAGAACGATAACCAATTGCAAGTCCCAAAGCATCAAGTAAAATTGATTTTCCAGAACCAGTTTCACCAGTAAGTACACATAAACCTTTACTCAATTGTATGTTGAGTTTATCAATCAAAACTATATTATTTATACTTAAACTTTCTAGCAAAGCTTTAAAAAATGTTATTCAATTAAAGAATATAAAAAAAATTTATTTTTGCAAATGATTTATCTTAAATTATTCGATAATTGGTGCAAAATTTGGAATGATTCTTTCTTTTTATGAATTTAGTATGGATTGTCTCTTTTTTTAGTTTGTTGTTTATATTCTTTTATTACTTTTTATAAATTTCTATGTATTTTTTTCTTAATATGTTTATATCAAATTGTTTTGAAAATTAATTATAATGGGTTTGAAGCGACATTTATTGATTTTAAAAAAGAATAATATAGTATATTTTTGATATGTTAAAAGGTTCAAGCAATGAAAATAATAGCACAAAACAAAAAAGCTAGACATGAATATGAAATTTTGAATGAGTTTGATGCTGGACTTGCGCTAGTTGGTAGTGAGATTAAGTCGTTAAGGTCTGGTAGAGCTAATATTCAAGAAGGTTTTATTGAAGTTGATAAGAATGGGGAAGTCTATATATCTGGTATGAATATTCCAATATATTCTATGTCATCAAATTATCTTAATCATAAACCAGATCGTAAGAGAAAACTTTTACTGAATAAAAAAGAAATAAATAAGATTGCTGGAAGTGTTAAATTGAAAGGAACTACAGTAATACCATTATTATTATATATAAATGATAAGAATTTTGCTAAGTTAAAAATTGGAATTGGAAAAGGTAAAAAGTTATATGATAAGAGACGAGATATTAAAGAAAGGGATTGGAAGAGGGACAAAGAAAGGATAATTAAAGAGGTTGCAAAGAGGTAGTGACACCAAATAGGGATTTAGAGATTTATGACAAATTAAATGGCTATTATGATATAGTGGACGGGTTAACTACCGAAGTGAATGAAAGTGAAGAAATTAATATTAAACAAAAGCAAGAAGTTTTGTACCCAATAATTGATGAGATTAAAGTATTAGCAGATGTAATGGTGGAAAGTTATGTTATATATTTGAAAGATAAAAAAAATTTAGAACAATTAGAAAATGTTCAAGATAATATAAATAATATTCTAGAAAAGATAGATTACTTTAAAAATAAAATTTATGAAGTTTATAGAATAAATAATTTGAATAAAAATGAGTAATATTTTTCTGTGTTTTTTGGCTGGTATTTTTTTAAATTTAATGCCCTGCGTTTGGCCTATTTTATCGCTTAAACTTTATAATATTGTAAAATATTCTCAAACTGAAAAAAATAAAAAAAATCTTAGATTAATTTCATTAGCGAGTAGCTTAGGAATAGTTTTTGTTTTTATAATTTTTGCCTTAATAACAATTGTTTTTAAATATACTGGGCAAAGTTTTCATTTAGGATTTCATTTTCAAAATTCATATTTTTTAATTGTGATTATATTTGCATTATTCTTATTTTTTTTGAATTCGTTGAATTTTTTTCATGTAGATTATTCGCCAAAAGTTATAAATTTTATACAAAGGAAGTATGAAAATACTAGTAAATTCAAAGCAAGTATATTTGCTGAAAATTTTATAACTGGGATTTTTATGGTTTTGTTTTCATTACCATGCAGTATGCCAGTTTTTGGTAGTGTGGCAACTCTATCACTTTTAAATGAAAGTTATATAATATTTTTTTTAAGTTTTGTTATTACTGCTTTAGGTATGGCTACGCCTTTTTTGCTAATACAATTTAAACCAAATTTGTTGAATTTTTTGAAAGGAAAAAGCTACTTGTTGAAGTGGGCAAATGTACTGATAAGTATTTCAATTTTTGGAACTATTGTTTGGTTATTATATGTTCTGTCAAAGGAAATCGGGGAAAAACCTTTGATTATTTTAATGCTATTCATTACAGTAATTCCAATACAATTTAAATTGATTAAAAAACCATTTTATAATTTGATTTTAATTATTT
>JAQTXT010000176.1 GCA_028688645.1 Rickettsiales bacterium | reverse complement strand
AACATTTTTATTATTTTTTAATGCTTTATCAGCATTGTTAAAATCTTTTAAAGATGAAATTGGAATAAAAACATACAAACCATTTTTTTGAACTTGAGAAGTAACGGTATATTGATTATTATTTTTGCTACTCAAACCGTCTAAATATTCAATTATTTTTACTGAAGCACCATTAAAATCTAAATCTGGATTATTAAGATTTTGCATTTGATAGTTTAGTGTGGCGTTTTTAGTTCGTTTATCGCTCAATACATAAATTTTTGTATATATAATATCGTCATTTTTTTGATAATTTCCAACAACAACAGCAATATTGTTTACACTATATAATTCTGCTAAATTTCTAAAGTTAGAAAAGTTTGGTTTTTTAAAATAATCTATATCAATTAGATTTTTTGAAGCAAAATCATTATCAATTAAAAAGACATTATTAGTATTTTTTACATTTTTCTTAAAAAAATTATTCCACCTGTTAGCTTTTTCCCACAAATAAGTTATTCCATCTTCATTCAAAACTGGAATTATTAAATAACTATCAAAAGTTGGCGAAAATTTTGTTATTTTATATTTATTTAATGTATATTTTAAATAATCTGGACTAAATTCTACCATTAAATTAGCACTATATGAATTATCGGTAATTTTCTCGTTTTTTATCTGTATAGATCTCAACATTTGAGATATTTCATCGTCTGTAATCATCAAGCTATTACTAGCATCTATAAAGAGTCTGGCTAAAATTATATCAAAAGCATCTCTTTGACCTTTGGCTATTGCTTTTTGTCTAGCTGTTGTTGCATCTTTATCTATCCTGCTAACTTTAAGATTATCTATAACATAATCTTGTTCAGTTTCCGCAAAAACAATTGGTGCAAACATCAAAAATATAAAAACAAATATTTTTTTCATAGTATACTCTAAAATATTCAATGGTTATTAGTATAAAACATAATTTAATAAAATAAAGAAAAATTATAAAACAAAAAATATGACTATTTCTAATATAGTTAAAATAAATATGTTTTTTATTGACTTTATTTAATAATATTCTATTCTTTATCCATCTTAGATAAAAATTAATTTTATTCGCCAACCCACTTGGATGAAGTTAATCAAAATGTTTATTAAAGATATTATAAAGAAAAAAAGAAAAAAATGGCTAATAAAAATATTATGAAAAGTTTTTCTGCTAATCCAAAAGAATTAGAGAGAAAATGGTATTTAATTGATGCGACAGACCTAGTTTTAGGTAGGATGGCGGTTATTGTTGCTGATATTTTAAGAGGAAAAAATAAACCTATTTTTACTCCTAATCAAGATTGTGGAGATTTTGTTGTTATTATAAATGCTAATAAAGTTTATATGACAGGACATAAGTATGAAGATAAAAAATATATTCATCATACAGATTTTCCAGGTGGTTTAAAAGAAACTACTGCTAAAAAGATTATGACTGGTAAATTTCCTGAAAGGATTATCGAGCAGGCTATTGAAACAATGATTACTCGAAATGCATTAGGCAGAGAAGTTATGAGAAAATTGTTTGTTTATAGCGGTTCTAAAAATCCACACAGTGCTCAAAAACCTGAGTTGCTTGATGTTAAGGCTATGAGTCCTAAGAATAGTAAAAGAAATTAATAAGGAAAGATATGACAGAAACAAAAAAAACTACTATTAAAAAAACATCTACAACTGTAAAATTACCTAAAAAGGTTGTGGTGTCAAAAAAAGAAGCTCCTGTTCTTGAAAAGAAATCCCCTATTATTGAAAAGAAAGCTTCAGTTAAAGTTGAAAAGGTTGTTGCAAAAACTGCTGAACCAAAGAAATCTAAAGTTAAAAAAATTAATATAGACAGTAAAACTTATGCAACTGGAAAAAGAAAAAATGCTATTGCAAAAGTTTGGTTACATACTGGAACTGGTAAGATTACAGTTAATGGCAAAACAGCAAATGAATACTTGAAAAGAGCTATTCTAGATGTTGTTATAAACCAACCATTTGGAAAAACTGATACTGTTGGTAAATTTGATATTGAATGTCAAGTTTTAGGTGGCGGATTAAGTGGACAAGCTGGTGCTATTAAACACGGAATTTCTATTGCTCTTCAACTATTGAATCCTGCATTGAGAGATCCTTTAAAGAAAGCTGGATTTTTGACTAGAGACTCAAGAGTTGTTGAAAGAAAGAAACCTGGTTTAAAGAAAGCAAGAAAAGGACAAGTTTTCCAAAAACGATAATTTTTTTAGATTACTTTATACAGAAATGGACTCATTTTTTGAGTCCTTTTTTGCGTTTATTTTTATTTATTGTTATATTATTTTATACATTATTGTTATAAAAAATTAAATCCCTTGGTTTTTTGTAAGTGATTTATATAATGTAAGTTAAAATTGGATATACAACTAATAACCAAATCAGTATAAATATTAAAAACTAATTATAAATAATATGTTTTATTTAAATATTTAATATTTAGTTCTAATTCCTGCGGAAATTAGCATGTTTCTTGTTTCATATAATGGTAAACCCATTATATTTGAATAACTACCAATAATTTTTATAACGAAGCTTTCCATTATTCCTTCAATACATATTCCGCCAGCTTTATTTAAGCCTTCGCCACTTTTTATGTATTCTTTTATATCGATTTCATTAAAATGTTTATATTTTATATATGTCGTTATAGTT
>JAQTXT010000175.1 GCA_028688645.1 Rickettsiales bacterium | reverse complement strand
ATTGTAATCCACTTGCCATTAACAATATTCCATAAAATAATCCTAATATTATGCAAACATTTAATTGTCCTTTTAAACATCCTGACAAAACGGAATCTATTTCTCTAAATAACGATTTTGCTTTTTATTGTTTATTTTGTGGTATATATGAAGAAATACACTTTATTATATTATTCCACTCTATTAAAAAATAATATGCTGTTATTGGAGTTATAATTAGAAGTGATATTAGGCTTATAAAGGCTATTGATGTTGATAAAAGACCATTTAATAAACTCATAGAATATCCAGCGACACTCTTACTATAATTTGCTATGTAAGCTTTAATGTTTAATTCTGAGGTGTCGATTTGTAGATAGCTCATTACTTTTGTTATCTTATCACCCAAAATATCACTATTTTTTGTTATATAATTGGCAAATTCTACAATTAATTTACTAGTTTGATCAACTAAAATTGGTATTACGAAAGCAAAGAATAATAATAATAATATAAAAAATATTGATACTAAGCTTATTGAAACCATTTTTCTGCTTCCAATTTTCTTTTCAAGAATAGATGTTAAATTTCCAAGTAAATATGCTATTAAAGCACCTAAGATAAATGGTAAAAGTATATTTTTTACTTCATATAGAAAAAACAATACAAATATAGATAAAAGTGAAAGAATTATATTTTGTTTTAAAATTTTATCCACTGAGTGCTTTTTTATTTTATATTTTTAAGAAAGCATTTATTTGAATAAAAATCAAGAAAAATTACTATTGACTTGATTTTATTATATATTAATTTAAACTAAGAGCGTTGAGTTAATTAATAGAAAATGAGTTTTGAAGATAAGCTAAATGATTTAGTTAAAAAATATAATGATTTAGGTGAAAAATTGTTGCAACCAAATCTGACTGGTGAGGAAATTGTTAAATTTTCAAAGGAAAAATCAAGTTTAGAACCAATAGCTGAAAAAATTACAGAATATAGAAAGGCTGAAATAGGGCTAAACGATTGTGAAACTATGCTTAAAGAAGAGCCAGATACAGAAACAAAAAAAATGATTGAAGAAGAAATTGGAGAGCTAAGAAAGAAAGTTCCTTTGTTGAAAAGGGAAGTTGAAGTAATGCTTTTGCCAAAAGATGAAGCAGATGAAAAAAATGCTATATTAGAAATTAGAGCTGGAACTGGTGGTGAAGAAGCCGCTTTGTTTGGAGCAGTTTTGTTTAAAATGTATCAAAAATATGCTGAGAGAAAAGGTTGGAAGTTTGAAGTTATGAATATTGATGAAAGTAATTTAGGTGGTGTAAAAGATGCTTCTATTTCAATAAAGGGACAAAATGTTTTTAGACAATTAAAATTTGAATCTGGTTGCCACAGAGTTCAAAGGGTTCCAGAAACTGAACAAAAGGGTAGGGTGCATACTTCTGCTGCTACTGTTGCTGTTTTACCAGAAGCTGAAGAAGTTGATATCAAGATTGAAGAAAAAGATTTAAGAATTGATATTTGCAGAGCAAATGGACCTGGTGGACAGTGTGTTAATACTACTGATAGTGCTGTTAGATTAACTCATTTGCCAACTGGTATTGTGGTTCAACAGCAGGATGAAAGATCTCAACATAAGAATATGGATAAGGCTATGAAGTTAATGAGAGCTAAGCTTTATGACATGGAGAGAAGTAAAAAAGACAAAGAAAGAGCTGATAATAGAAAAGAACAAATAGGAACTGGCGATAGGTCTGACAAGATTAGAACATATAATTATCCACAGGGTAGGATAACAGATCACAGAATTAATCTAACTTTATATAGACTTGTTAATATTACAGAAGAGGGTGATTTAGATGAGTTGTTGGATGCTTTGATTACAGATGAGGAAGTTAGAAAATTAGCTGATAGTATTTAATTTTGTATTTATTATTAATTTTGAATAAAATTTGTTTATAGGGGTAAAAATATGTTAAATATAGTAAAACATCCATTAATTTCACATCATTTATCAATTATAAGAGATAAAAAAACAAATAGTGAGCAATTTAGAAATAGTGTAAAAAAATTATCAAATATTTTGAGTGTTGAAGCTACCAAAAATCTGCTACTTGAAGAAATTAACATTTTTACTCCAATATGTGAAACAAAAGTTGAACAAATAAAGAATGATGTAGATGTTTTTGTAGTTCCGATTTTAAGAGCAGGTTTGGGTATTTCTGAAACTTTATATGATTTGTTGCCATTTGCAAGAGTTCAGCATTTGGGTATGTATAGAAATGAGAAGACATTAGAACCAGTTTGGTATTATAATAAATTACCACAAAATTTTAAAAATACGAGTAATACTTTTGTTTATATTTGTGATCCAATGCTTGCGACTGGTGGTTCAGCTTATGAAGCTATAAAATTATATGTTGATAGAAAAGTTCCAGAAAAAAATATAACTTTTTTGAATTTAATTTCTGCGCCTGAAGGTGTTGAAAAAATACAGAATGCTTTTCCTAATATAAATATTTTTACTTGCTCGTTAGATGAAAAATTAAATGAAAAAGGTTATATAGTTCCAGGTCTTGGTGATGCTGGAGATAGGATTTTTAATACTATATAATTTTGTTATTTGTCAAAAACTTTTATGAGATAAGCTATAGCAAGGCATTTAGTTTTATTAGCTATAAATGTTTCATATGTGTCATCTTCTATATCTTCACAATCACTTTTAACTATGCCACTTTCCCATTTCCCATTATCTATTTTTTTAT
>JAQTXT010000174.1 GCA_028688645.1 Rickettsiales bacterium | reverse complement strand
GCTTTATCTACCAAATCATTATCGAGGCTGATTTTCATTTACAAAATTTTTTCAGATTCAAGGTTGTAAGTTTTATACAAACTGGACCAAATAAATGAAAATTTTCCCAATATTTATGAAGAAAATAATTTTAATTTTAGTTCCTTGTCTTGATGTTAACTGAAGAGGTTCTTTTCTAAGTTTTTATCTGTGTTATCTTCCATTTACTAAGAAATAAATAGTAATCTTTTTATCAATAAAAAAAATTCTTTTATTAAAGAAGATTTTCTGATAAATTATGATTGTGAATTTAAGAAAGAAAAAATGGTTAAAAATTAAAATGAATAATAAAGCTTAAAAAAGTTCATTTTTTTGATGATGTTTCGATCAACCTTCTTCTTCTCCTTATCCTTCAGCGGTTTCAATTCCGACTTCTTCGTAGTCCTTTTCAAGGGCAGCCAAATCTTCTCTGGCTTCTGAGAATTCTCCTTCTTCCATACCTTCTCCGACGTACCAATGGACGAAAGCTCTTTTGGCATACATTAAATCGAATTTGTGATCAAGTCTTGAGAAGACTTCAGCAATGGCAGTGGTGTTGGAGATCATGCAGCAGGCTCTCATGACTTTAGCGAGATCACCTCCTGGAACAACGGTTGGTGGTTGATAGTTGATACCGACCTTGAAACCAGTTGGGCACCAATCAACGAATTGAATGGTTCTCTTGGTCTTGATGGTGGCAATTGAAGCATTGACGTCTTTTGGAACGACATCACCTCTGTACATCATGGAGCAAGCCATATATTTACCGTGTCTTGGGTCACATTTGGCCATCATGTTGGCTGGTTCGAAACAACTGTTGGTGATTTCAGCAACTGAGAGTTGTTCGTGATAAGCCTTTTCAGCTGAGATGATTGGTGAATAAGATGACAACATGAAATGGATTCTTGGATATGGGACCAAGTTGGTTTGGAATTCAGTGATATCAACGTTCAAGGCACCATCGAATCTCAATGAGGCAGTCAAAGAGGAGATGACTTGTGAGATGAGTCTGTTCAAGTTGGTGTAAGTTGGTCTTTCGATATCGAGGTTTCTTCTGCAGATATCGTAAATGGCCTCGTTATCAAGCATAACTGAAACATCAGTATGTTCCAACAATGAGTGGGTTGAAAGGATGGAGTTGTATGGTTCAACAACGGCGGTTGAGACTTGTGGTGATGGGAAGATGGTAAAACCGAGTTTTGATTTCTTTCCGTAATCAACTGAGAGTCTTTCCAAAAGGAGTGATCCCAAACCTGATCCTGTTCCACCTCCGACTGAGTGGAACATCAAGAAACCTTGAAGACCGGTACAGTTATCAGCAAGTTTTCTGATTCTGTCCAAACACAAGTCAACGATTTCCTTACCGATGGTGTAGTGTCCTCTGGCGAAGTTGTTGGCGGCATCTTCTTTTCCTGAGATGAGTTGTTCTGGGTGGAACAATTGTCTGTAAGTTCCGGTTCTGACCTCATCAATGACGGTTGGTTCCAAATCCAAGAAGACGGCTCTTGGGACGTGCTTTCCAGCTCCGGTTTCAGAGAAGAAAGTGTTGAAGGCATCATCACCGCCTCCGATAGTTTTATCGGATGGCATTTGTCCATCGGGCTGGATTCCGTGTTCGAGACAGAACAATTCCCAACAAGCATTACCGACTTGAATACCTCCTTGACCAACGTGAATGGAGATGACTTCTCTCATTTTTTATGTTTGACTTTGAAATTAAATATAACTTCTTATGATGCAATTATATCTATACTGTCACTTTCTGTGACGTCGGATTATAATAGGAAATTTCAAAATCATTTCTTTAATAGATTTAAATAAATATAACAATCAAAATTTGAATTTTTTTATCCATAAATCATAAAGAAACAGGATCTGCTCCTCCTTTGAATATTTAATTAATTAAATTGTGAATCTTTTTACTTGTTAAAAACTTATCAAACAAAAAAATTACTCTTTAAAATGAAAAAATATGTCGGTTTTATGTGTACGTTTTCCCATTAACTTTTTAGTAATCATGTCAATGTCAGGAATGGCTTACTTCAAGTACTTTGAGTATAACAGGACCAATTAAAAAATTGAATAACTTTGCAAATAAGGAGGATTATAAAAGTATCTCTTTAACTTTAACGAACAATCTGCTTTCTCCGTCGATCAAATAATGGACTCATTTTAAATGGGGTACAATCAGTTCACAATCAACAATTACAGAAATGCTTTGGCAAAGCAATGTACAGGAAAGGTAACTTATTATTTAAAATTAAAGATTTTATAGACTTGTGCAGGATCAAATCGTAATTTGAAATATTTTAAGCCAACAATCAATTTAACAATGATTGATTGGAGCCCAAATATGGCATCAATCGGAATGACTAAAACTCTACCAAGCACTGATTACAAGTATGTGATTGGAGATGTGACTAAAATGCCATTTAAAGATGATGAATTTGACTGTGTAATCGACACTTTTGGATTGTAGTATGTTATCAATCCGGCCAGAGCTTTATAAGAAATAAGAAGGTATTTTATTTTCAATTTTACATAGAGTTTGTAAAAAGAATGGCAAAATAATTTTAATGAACGAAGGTCTGTCCAGTATTGTTGAAATGCATTGGTGGTAAAAGATAAAATGGGGGTACAATTTGCTCAAAGGTGGATATTTTTCAAACAGAAATTGGGAAAAAATTATACAGCAGTTTGATTTCGATATTATCCATCAGTAAAGAAAAA
>JAQTXT010000173.1 GCA_028688645.1 Rickettsiales bacterium | reverse complement strand
TTCGTCACCTTGAAATTTATGGGTTGTGTCTATCAATAATTGACTTGATGACATAAGTTCTCTTATTTTTTGATTGTTAAAAGCTAGCTGTCTTATATGATTTGCTTGAACCCTAAATGGTGTTATAACTCCAATAGAGCCATTATATTGCTTTTTGCATAAAATATCCTCTAATATTTGAATTACTTGATTTGCTTCTTTTTCATTTAAAGCACCACCATTTTTAGGTTTTATAGTTTCTCCTTCTATATTTTCCCAAAGAATATTTGTATTGTAGCCTGAAACTGTATTTAGTCTGTTTGTATTTGTTGCTATTCTTAGTTTGTTATTGTAAAAGTATTTGTTAGAAAAATCAACAATATCATTATGACAACGATAATGTTCAACTAAAGTTGTTACATTTTGTTGCGGTAAAATTGGAAACACAATATCATATAACGAACTAATTCTATAATCAAACCTAGAATTTTTACTAATTTCATATTCTGCTATAAGTTTGTTATTTATAACATTAGTTAAATTAGTTATGTGAGGTAATTGTTGAGGATCTCCAACAATTATTGCATGCTTAGCTCTGTAAAGTAAAGGTAAAGCCGAAGCAATATCACATTGTCCAGCTTCATCAAAAACAACATAATCAAAAAATCCTGCTTCAAATGGTATTTTTCCATGTGCAGATAGTGTTGTAACTGCCCAGCAAGGTAAGAATTTTAATATTGGTGTTAGTTTTTCATGAGGAACACTAAAACTTTGGTCTTCTATTATTTTTTTTATATCTGCAAGTGCATTAGCAATATTTATTCTGTCTTGTTGTGATATATTATAGGTTTGTAATTTTAGATATAAATTTAATTTATCTTTAGCAATAGCAATTTTTTCACTATGACATTTTTCCAATTCCTTGTATAGAACAGATAACTGTTTTTGAGTATTTAATTTTTCCAATGAATCAAAATAAATTCTATAAATTTCTATATTCTTTTGAAGATTTACTAATTCAGCTATTTTATTTTTGTAATATTCTATATTATCTTTCTCAAAATAAATATACTTCATATCAAAATCAACCATTAAATTCCTACAAACATTTGAAAGCTTTTCAATATATTTATTGAATTTTTTCGTTAAACTGTATTTAAAAAAATACCATATTAATTTAAAAAATATGGAACGATTATCTATATCAATTAACAATTCATATTCTTTTAATTCTCTAATTTGTGATATATATACACTGCAATCATCATTCTTTAATTTTTCAAATAAATTTTTGTGATTTATTCTAAAAGTTTCAACACTTTGTTCTTGTTTATCAATAATATTTCTTAAGTTGATAACCTCATCTATGTTTTTGTAAATATTATCTTCTAATATCTCTTTTTGTTTATAGCTTTGTTCATATAACTTGTAATCTTGCAAATCTTTTTCTGTGGGAATTTGCTGAAGTAATTTTTCAACAAATTCTTTTAATGCGGTAATATATTGATTACTACCTTGTCTTAACAATACTGGCCTATCTGTAATTTTATTAATTCTATCTTCAACAACATCAACAGCTTTATTATTTTTACTTGTAAATAATATTCTTTTTCCTTGTAAAACAGAGTTTATTAATAAATTTGTAATAAATTGCGATTTTCCAGTTCCTGGAGGTCCAGTTACAACTGAAACATTACTATTAAAAGAAGTTAAAATTGCTTGCTTTTGTTCTTTATTCAACTGAGAGACTTCAAGTAAAGAATAAACTTCTTGATTTGCTGATTCTAAACTATTTGCCATTAATACTTTATATAAAGCTGTATTCTGTATATCTTTAATTTCTTTTTTTGATAATAACTCAAGTTCTTTTTTCAAACCAATGGTATAACTACTATTAAAGGCATCTTTTGGAAAAATTATTGCTTGATCCAAAATGCAATGTTTTTCTTTATTTTCTTTATTTTCTGATATATTTTGTGATGGAATCCAAGCCATTTCTAAAAATATTTGGGAGAAAAAGTTTTTTATTTCTTCAAAAGTTTTAATTCTACTAAAATCATTATCAAAATTATCTAAATATGTTTTTGGAAAATCTGTTAAAAATAAATCATTAATACCAGAAAAATTCAATATTGGTGTTGAATAATTAACTTCTAATTTATCATCATGAATATCAATATTATAAATTATAATTGGTTTTACAGAATCTTTTTCACGATAACAAGGATAACCAATACACATTTGATAATTGCTATATCTAGTTATAAAATTTTTTAATTGAGAAGATAAATCAAAAGATATTACTGGAAAATTAGGTGTATCTAAGTACTTAAAAATATTCTGTGTTTTACCTGTTCCAGATAGGCTAACATTCATATCTTCAGCTTTTATACATTCCAAATAGTATTTACAGAGTTTTTTAAAATCCATTTATAAATCCATCTATTCCGTTTTGTGAAAACCTCACTAATCAAAATATTTTCTTTAAAACAAAAAACAAGATTTATTTGTTTTTAATAAAGTATTGAGGGTAAGAATAGAGTTTTATACCTGTTTTTTACACAAAAACTGATTTTACTATTAATTATAATTTGTATTAAAAATAAAAGCAGTCTACTGGAGATTATCTAGTAGACTGTTTTTTATATCTTATTTTTGTATTTATTCCTAAAATACCCCACTGCTTGCGGTGGGGATAGTAACTGTTTTTGTTGAAAACAAAAACCCCTTAAATTACTATTCAAAATATAAGAAATACATAAATTAAAAAACTATGATTAAACAAG
>JAQTXT010000041.1 GCA_028688645.1 Rickettsiales bacterium | reverse complement strand
TTACATTAGTTTTATGGTCTTTATTTAAAACAAGAAAACACGAAAAAGATAAAAGCAAAACTACAAAAAAAATAGATTCTTTAAATAGTAGTATGAAAAAAGATTCTGAAAAAGAAAAAAAACTTATAGAAAGAGTACAAAATTTTAGAGAAAATATAGAAATAATTAATAGTAGATCTAGGGATTATTTAAAACCAGAACAGAGGCGCCTATTTGAAATGATAGAAAAACAAATCGCGGAATCTAAAAAAATAAAAGACTCAGCAGAAAGGCAGAAAAGTTTTCAAAAAATAGTATCTGGAAATTATACAGTAATTGAAGATATGGCTAAAGAAGTACAGAGAATGAAGGTTGTATTAGAATCAAGTAAAGGAAAAACAAATTAATTAATAAAACACAATTAGACTTATTCTATAAATATTTTTTCACAAAAATAACACAAAACCCAGTCAATGGTTGCTTATATTATGATTGATAAGTCAATTATTAATTAACAAATAAAAATCCGCCATCTAAGCTGGTGGATTTTTATTTAAAATAAAGTGATTAATAAAATTATAGTAATAGCGGTTAGGACAATTTATTCTGAAAGATAAGGAGTATTTTCAATTTTAGACATTTCAGCAGGATTGGAGTTTTTTGAAGTTTCTATAGCTGAATTTCTGGCTTTTATAACATTTTTCTAGTGTTTCTTGCTCATGTTTAGCATACCGTTTTACTATTTTTACTAAATTTGGAATTAAATCATACCTTCTTTTTAATTGAGTATTAATGGTGCTCCAAGTTTCTTCTATTTTAGCTTTTTTAGTAACTAAAGAATTATATAAACTGGTTATAAAAATAACAACGACAGCAACAATAATAAGTAATACTAATATATTTTTAACAAATAATTAACATGTTATTTATAATAATAATTATTTAAAAAAATGCAATAAAAAATGGCTTTTAAATTTACTAAGAATTATTTAAGTAAATCAATTAAGAGTCGTGAAAAAGAAGATAGAAAGTAGTCAAACCGCAAATAAATATGAGAGTATTTTTATTAAAAATTCATTATAGTTGCTGATTGTAAACTATTTTTAAATGTTTTTCTATTTTTTCTTTTTATATCACCAAGACTACTGACTATAACCTTCATTATTCTTATTTTTTGATTATTTTTATATTGCGAACCTATTGAATGAATAATATAGTATTTATTACCAACTTTTCCCAAATATAACATAATATGTCCTTTAAAGTACAAAATACTAGCTGGCGGTAATTCATTTAAAATTTTATTTGTTTTATAACTAAAAAAGTTATTTTGTGGAAAATTATAAATTTTTCCAGCTGATGATTCTTGATCAATCGAATTTCTAGGCATATTAAAACCAAAAACACCATAAATATTAGCAATAAAACCACTACAATCAACTCCATCATTCATATCGCCCCAACCATATGGGGTGTTTAAATATTTAAAAGCCTGTTTTATAACATTGTACCTGGTATGAGGTAGATAGCCTTTATTAATTGTATCATTTTTTTTTATCTTTATTTCTTTATATGTTAAATTATTATGAGAATTTTGCTCAGGAAATTTTACAAGGTAATTATTTTCATCTTCTCCTATTAACTGCAATTTGACATTCATATCCAAATATTGGTCTTCAATTATTTTATATCTATCAATAACAATTATAAAATTGTTGTTGTTAATATAATTAATGAAGTTTTGTTTAGTTGTAAAAGCCAAACTATCTTTTTTCATCCAACCATAAGAATTTCCGTTAGCTATAACTAATACCCATTTTTTATTCAAACTTTCATTTAAAATAACAATTGGTTCACCGAATTTGACTTTTTTCTGTTGTAACTCATCAAAATCTTTATCTCCATCAGAATAAATTGCTTTTTCTGTAGGGATAATTCTTAAATTTGCATTTTTGATATTTATTGCATATAACAAAGTATTTTCATTTTTTACTGAAGAAAAGTTATAATCTTTTTCTGGCAATTCTAGAAAATATTCATTTTCCCTTATTTTTGTTACTATATTAGTAATATCAGTATTTCTTGGATAAATATTCATATCAAAAACAATTTCACTTCTATTTTTAAAAATTTCCTTATTAAATTTTTTTATACCATTATCATCTAAAACAATTTCATTATATTTTTCTAGTTTCTTTAACCATAGTTCTTCCACATTATTTTCATTAAAAGCAAAAAATAAAAATGATTTTACATATAAAATAAAAATTGAAGATATAATCAAAATTATAAAAAACAAAAAAACTATTTTAAAAACCTTCATATTAAAAAACTTTAGACTTATAAAAAAAGAATAGAACATTATTTACTTTGTTCAAGATTTTTATAATATTAATATTTATTATGGAAGCTTTACCAGCGAATATATGCAAAAGCTTCACTTTTTACTGAACTACGCTAGTGGTAAAATTTCCAAAAACTTATACTTAAATGTAAAAAGCATTTAAGTTAAGTTTAATTATATTCACTTTGATATAATATATTTATTTTCCAGTCATAATTCTATCAACTAGCTGCTTTATAGTTGGAATAAAGCCATCTTTGTAAAATGGATCTGTACTAAATCTATAAGCATTTGTTCCAGAAAAAAATAAAGCCTTTGTATTATTTATGCCTTTATGAGCAAATTGTAAGGCTTTTTGAATACAAAATTTTCTTGGATCAGGTAAAAGTCTAGTATTATAAGCATGTTCTGGTTCATTTTGAGACCACGAACTAAATTGACAACGACTTAAACATCCACTACAATTTTTTAAATCTTCTTTAATCTCTTCCGCTGTTTCTTTTGATACAAAAATTATTGTATCGCTTGGAGTTTTTATTGCTTCCGTATTTCCAGCCTTAATCCAATTTTCTATATTTAATTTTTCACTTTCTTTAACGAAATAAACTTTTTCAGTTCTTCCACAAACGACTTTTGTATTAAAAATCTCATCGATTTCTTCCTTATATTCCACTTCTCTTTTTGCTCTTTCATAAAGATCTTGTATTAATTCAGTATTTAGAGCTGAAGAATAAAAACCTGTTGGACTAAAATGATTAAGTTTTATATCACCTTCTTTTACATTCAATAATAGTTGTTTCCAATAATCAGATATTGGACTTTCTTGCGTAAGCATCGGTCTTGTTCCAAATTGAAAAGCGACTTTTCCAACTTCCGGATTATCTAAATATTTTTCAAAATCTTCAATATTCCACACTCCGCCAGCAACTATGATTGGCGTATCTTCCAATCCAACTTCGTTCATAAATTTTCTCAATTCTACAACTCTTGGATATGAGTTTTGCGGTTCAAATGGATTCTCAGCATTTGATAAACCATTATGTCCACCAGCTCTCCAAGGACATTCATATACAACGCCACCTAACCAATCTTTTGTTTTTTCAAAACTTCTCATCCAAAGAATTCTAAATGCTCTCATGGAAGACACAATAGGATAATAGTAAGTTTTGTATTTTGCTGCGATTTCTGCTAATTTATATGGCATACCTGCACCACAAACAACACCATTTACCAGACCTTTAACTTTATCTAAAGTTTCATTTAATATATGTTCTGTTCCGCCCATCTCCCATAAAGCATTAATATGAATTCTACCTCTCTCACCAGCAATATCTTTTGCTCTTTTAATTTGAGATATTGTTCCTTTTATTGCATTTTCAACTAATTCAACTTGTCTATCAAATCTATTTCTTGATTTTATCGTTTGATCTACAACTTCGCCATTTTCATCAATGATATCAGGATTTACAGCGGATATAGTTCCAACAGCTCCACATTTAGCAAAAGCACTTGCTGTTTTAAAATCAGATACTCCAATACCTTTGCCACCTTCAACAATGGGCAAGCATTCTAAACCAGAAATCATCAAACTTTTTATATCTTTTATCAAAATATTTCCTTTATATTTCCTTCTTTATAATTTAATATTTATTTATTTTATAATCAACCAAAATAATTTTTCTTGAATTACAAAAAATTGATTATATAATTATCAGCATGTAGCGGTCGTGGTGGAATTGGTAGACACGCAGTGTTGAGGTCGCTGTTCCCGAAAGGAGTGGAAGTTCAAGTCTTCTCGGCCGCACCACTTTTACAAAAAAATATGCGTTATTTTGTTGCAGATTTACTTGGAGTTTTTTTTGCTTTTGCGTTTTGTTGTGCCAAAACTGTTTTCCATTTTTCACTTAAAGGGATAATTTTTTCCTCAGATTCACTTATTTTCTTGCTTAATTTTTGCTGTTCTTCTTCTAACTTAATCTTATATTCCGATAATCTTGTATTTTCTTGATTAATTTTTTTTGTTTTTTGTTCTACATTTTCATTTATATAATTTTGCCTTTTTTCAATTTCTTTAAGTTTTTTACTTAATCTGTTATATTCCATAACTAATTGATTATGTTTTTTAACTCCATTTTCAAGAGCTTCATAAGTACTAGTTACACCACCTCTTCTTTTATATCTTCCTCTTATAAAATATCTAGCACTTGCTTCGCTACCTTTTTTACCTAAATATGGTATCAAACGGGGGGCAAACATTGTTGCATTATATACAAAACCAAGAATTTTAAATATTGAATAATCAGAGCTCTTCATAAATTTTCCTGGCGCACCCAAACCACGATCTATAGCATCAAAAACAGCAGCAGTTCTTCCTGCGTTTCCAACATTAGTTGGATTGTGTTTATAAGCTACACCTATTGCACTTCCAGCTCTTTCTCTAAACCTTCTATTTAATTGCCAATTACTTTTTACTTTTTTACCATCAAAAGCATCACCATCAGAACCAAAAAAATGACCAAAAAACCCCAAAAACTTCTGTTTTTTAGATTTTTTATTACGTTCTTCTATATACCATGGTAATTTATGACCAACTCTCTGCTTTACATCTATAGTGCTTCTTGTTTCGACTTCCGACATATAAATATTCATTATTTTCTATCTCGATAATAAAACAAAAAACAGAATAAGTCAACTTAAAATCTTAGCCCCGCTAAACATATTTGTAATATTATCAACTAAATTCTTTTCATTACTACTAGCTATTTTATTTGCGCTATTTTCTTGTTGATTTTGTGTTTTTATAATATCATTTAAACTTGGTAATTTACTACCGAAACAGATATTAATAATAATCATATCCATAATTTTTTTAGCATCAAAATTACTTCTTAATTCATTTTCGCCATTAAGCAACATCTTCCAAACTCTCATTAAAGAATTTAAGTTAACTTTGCTAATTGTATTTTTTATAATCTCGGCTTGATCACTTGGCAAATGAACTGTTTCAAAAAAATTTTTCAATGATTTTGCCATAATCATATTATGAGTAATTCCTAATAAATCTTGCATTAAAGCATTAATATCAAGTGAACTTGAATAAATATTTTCAAATTGACTTAAAGCTTTTTCACTATCACCTTCTAACATACTTACAAATAAATCATAAATATTTTTTTTACCACTTAGTCCAAGCATATCTGCAACAGTTTTTTCAGTTAAAACTTTTTCATAATTATTATGACTTAATGCTCTGTCCAACAATGATAATGCATCTCTAGCAGAACCTTCAGCGAAGTTTGACAAAATTGATAGTGCACCGTCTTCAACTTCAAAATTCTCATTCCTACAGATGTTTGAAAGATAGCTTTTTGTTTCTTCATAACTAAATCTTCTTAAATCAAACCTTTGACATCTTGAAAGGATTGTAATTGGAACTTTTCTTATTTCTGTTGTAGCAAAAATGAATTTGATATAAGCTGGTGGTTCTTCTAATGTTTTCAACAGCGCATTAAATGCACTTTTTGATAACATGTGAACCTCATCAATTATAAAAATTTTATATCTTGAGTTCACTGGACCATAGGCTGTGCTTTCAATAATTTGTCTAATATCATCAACACCTGTATGGCTTGCAGCATCGAATTCAATAACATCTTGATCATTAGAATTTGCAATAGCTTTGCAATGTCCGCATTCACAACATGCATCAATTTTAGCAGTATCACTAGATGAACAATTTAAAGATTTAGCAATAAGTCTAGCAGCTGTTGTTTTTCCAATACCCCTTATACCTGTTAAAATAAAAGCGTGATGTATTTTATCATTTTTAATTTCATTAGATAAAGTTTGGACTAAAGCTGGTTGTCCCACCAATTCACTAAATTTTTGTGGTCTGTATTTTCTTGCTAAGACTTGATACTGTTTTTCCATTTTAATCCTTTTTGTAATTCACTCATATTTTTATCACTTGTTTTTTATTTATCAATATCATATCTTTTTAGTGTTAAAGGAGATTTTAAAATTTTGAAAAAAGTATATATTATATTTATATTTCTAGCCTTGATTCAGACTACTTTTGCAAAAATAGTTAATGAAAAAACTGTATTAACATCAAACAAAGTTAATAGGGAAAATAAAGATATAATAAAAGCAGTTGGTGATGTTGAAATTAAAAAGGGAGACAGAATTTTAAATGCGAATGAAGTTGAATATAATCAAACTACAAAGACAATCAAAGCTAATTCAGCAGTAAAAGTTTATGATGAAAAAGAAGAAATTCTTTTTTATTCTAAACAAGCAGAAATGACTGATGATTTTTTAAATGCTAATTTTTATGATAGCCTTTTAATATTTAAAAATGGTTCAAATATTGAGAGTAAACATATAGAAAGAGCTGGTGAAAATCAACTTATTTTAGATAATGGCACTTATGCTCTTTGTCCAACAAATTTATATAATATAAAACTAGATTATGATGAAGTAATTAAAAATTTTGAAGAGGAAAAAACACCTTTATTCTCATTAAAAAGTTCAAGAACAGAAATTAATTTATTAAATCAAAAAACTTTAAAATTAAAAGGAACCTCGATTTGGTTTTGGAAAATTCCAATATTCTATATTCCATATTTAAAACTCAGCGAAGTGGATATCAGTGGTTTTGAGATGCCTGGGGTTGAAAATACAACACATTACGGTTATGGTGTTTATGTTCCATATAAAATAGTAGGAAATAATTACAAACTAAAACTCACTCCAAAGGTTTATCAAAAAGGAAACTATTTACTAAATACTAAATTAAATGTAGCATCTACTGACAAATTTAATTTCAATTTTAAAGGCGATATTACAAACGATAATGGTAAATCAAAAAATTTAACAAATGCTTATGGCGAAACTGAATTGGAAGAAGGAAATTATAAGCAGTGGAGAGGCTTTGCTTCATTAGATGGGGTTTATAATTTTAACAAATTGTGGGATTTTACAACAAACGCAAGTATAGTGAATGATAGATATTATCTTAGAGATTATTATCAAAGTAGTTTATCTTATATTGAATCAAATTTTTCTTTTTCAAGAGTTGATTTATCTAAGAATACAGATTTTAACTATTTTCAATTTTCAAATTTGTTTTTTCAAGAATTATTGGAAGATGATACATCTTATAATTCTCCAAGATATGCTCCAGTTACAAAATTAAATTTACAGGATACAATTTCAAAAGATGATACAAATAACTTATATTATAAGGCTTATTTTAATACAACAAGCTTATTCAGAAACAAGGGTGTGGAATATAATAGATTTAGTGTTACACCAAGTTTAAATGATAATTTTAACACAAAGTTTGGAAATATAAATACAAATTTTGAGTTAAAAGGAGATTTATATGCTTTAAACCAAGTTGGAACATATCCAAAACAATATTATGGAAGTGAAAGCAGAGTTTTGCCACAATTAAATATTGAATACAGAAAAAATTTTTCATTATCAAATTTTTCAATTCAACCAATAGTAAAATATTCTGGTAATCCACATTCTGATAGTTTTGAAGATAAAATTCCAAATGAAGATAGTGTTCCACAAGCTATCAGTTTCGAAAATATATTTTCAAATAATAGATTTATCGGATACGACAGACAAGAATATGGAAATAGAATTACTTATGGTTTTAACGGAACTTTAGTAAATAATATTGGATTTGGTTTAGCTCAAGGTTATAGAGATAACATAGATAAAAAGCAAAATACTTTAATCGGCTTTGAGAAAAATGTTTCTGACTATGTTGGTTTTTTGTCATACATAATTAATAATAATTTTGATATTTATTATAGATTTATGGCGGATAAAGATAATTATATATTCAAAAAAAATGAAGTAAATCTAAATTTTAATATGAATGATTTTGGAGTTTACTTAATATATTTAGAAATGGATAAAAATGCTTTATATATTACAGATCAAGAACAATTAAATACAGGAGTTTATTTTAAATTCTTAAGAAGATGGAAAGCATCTGTCTCTGGAACAGTAGACTTAAAAAATGATAACAGATTAATAGAAAACAAAGCCGCACTTAGATATAGCGGAGATTGTACATTTTGGGAGATTGACTATAGAACCGTAAATCCGTTAACGCAAACAACACAAAATACAACAATAGACTTTACTTTCGGTATAAAATTTATGTAATTAATAAGAAATAAGTTCATCTTCAAAAAATTTTATTTAGCACGAGGCTTAATTATAAAACTGCTGACTTATAATCTTTTCCTCAATACTTTCAAATTTATTAAAAAGAATATTAATTTTTTTGCTAAAATCTACAGTTATTTCAACACTAGAAGTATTCTGGAACTCAACAAAATCAGCCGTTGTATTAACAACTCGCATTTTTGAATCAATAATCTCAAACTCAACTTTTGTAGTATTTTTTACAATAGCGCCCTTCCATAATCTTGGTTTAAATGCACTTATCGGAGTAATAGAAAGAGAATTACTATCAAGTGGCAAAATCGGACCATTCAAAGATAAATTATAAGCGGTAGAACCAGCAGGTGTTGCAACTATAACACCATCTGCTATTAGCTCATCTAATCTATCATTTCCATTTATTTTAATTTTGATATGGCTTGCATTATGAGTATTCCTCAATAAAGCAACTTCATTAATCGCATAAACAACTTTTTCTTCACCTTTTGTGTTTTTAACTCTAGCTTTTAATGGATTAATAACATAATTTTGAAAATTTTCAATTAAATCAAAAATATCTTTTTCAAAAATATACTTATTATTGTTCATTAAGAATCCTTGAGTTCCACAATTCACACCATAAAAATCAACATTACAATTCAAAAATTTATGTAGAGTTCTAAGCATAAAACCATCACCGCCCAAAACAAATAAAAAATCAATTTTATTTCTTTTTAAATCTTGAATATTTTCTATTTTTTTAAAAGATTTACCCAGTAAAAACTCTTCTTCCTTAAAACAATTTTTTACTTTACTTGCAACAAAACCTATATTTTTGTATTTCATATGAATATATCTCCGGATTTAACATATACAACTTCATCTATCGTTTCCAATATCAAAGTCCCATCTTTATCTAAATCTTTAAAAATTCCCACTGTTTCATTAACTTTAATTTTTTGACCTAGTTTATAACAATTTTTTATCCATTTTTCTCTTATTATTGAAAAACCATACTTTTTCCATTCATCAAATAAATAATTAAAATTACTTAAAAATTCATTTAAAAGGGTATATCTTTCAACAAAAATATTCTCAGCTTTAAGAGAAGTCGGACTAAAAATTGTATTAATAGGATGCGTTTCTATATTTATACCAATCCCTATTACTAAACTCTTTGATAGGATATCAAACTCCAGCAATATTCCACAGCATTTTTTTTCATTAATTAAAATATCATTAGGCCACTTCAATAAAATTGAATTATTTTTATCAAATTTTTTAATAGCTTCTCTCATCGCTAACCCAGACAAAAAAGAAATCTGACTATAATTAAGTTTGTCGCTATTTGCATCTAAAATTAGAGAAAAATACAAGTTTCCATTATTTTCACTATTCCATATTCTATTAGATTTTCCTTTACCATTAGATTGTGATTGTGCTACAATCACAGTATCATTAGGAAAAGTCTTTACAATATTCATTGTAGAATCAACAGAATCAAACTCAATTATATTATAATTTAAAAATTGAGTTTGATTTATGATTTTATTCATACTTAACAACTTCTATTCATCTAATTGGAGTGCTAGCGGAGTGATCTTTCTTTTCTGCAACTTTTTTTTGTCTAACAAGTTCGGCTTTTGCTTTTTCCTCTACTGCTTGTTTTTTTAAAGATTCTTCCACATTTTTTACAACTTTATTAAATCTCTCTATTTGTTCATCTATTCTTTTATGATCACCATGCGCAAAATCAGAAAACTCCCCTGTAGGAGATGGTACTATCTGATCTAAAGGTAAAAGACCAAAAGTTTCTTCATTTACATATTTTTTTAATGAATTAAAAACAGGTCTCGGAATATTACCACCAGCTATAATAGCAATTCCTAACAAAGGACAAAATGGTATGAGAAGAGCACCAATCGTAGTTGCAGCAACTCCACCAAAAGTCGTAACAGCTAATTCATTAGCAGCCCTATCAGCTGACCAACCAACTTTTTTTTCATCTCTTTCACCTTCATTATAAAAACCAAAGTAATTACCTTCCATACACCAATCACCAAAATGCTTAAACTCTTCTCTATCTATAGTGTCCAAAACTGCTTCTGCTTTTTTGCCATCCTCACCCCTAGACTTCAATGCATCTCTACACCAAGCTTTAAATCTATCAAAACCACCTATTTTTTCAGTTTTTACCGCTTCTCTTGTTGAATCTACCATAGGATACCATATTTTATAAACATGACTATATTGTACAATATATATTTTATTTTACAACTGAAAACTAATCTAAGCGCTCAAAATTCAACAATCTTTTTTTATTTCTTGAAAATTAAAACTTTATTTATAAAATCATGTTAAATTGTTTAAAATTAGCAATAAAAAATATTTTTATATGGAAAAGAGAAGAGTAGTTATTACTGGAGTGGGAATGGTATCCCCTTTAGGAAACAATGTAAAAAATAGTTGGAACGGAATTATTAATTCAAAAACTGGTATTAGAAAAATACAAAGCTTCAATGTTGATGAATTGCCAGACAGTGTCAGCAAAGTAGCTGGTGAAGTTAGAATGGGTGAAGGCGAAAATGAATTCAACATAGACTTGTTTGTTGAAAAAAAAGAACAAAAAAAGATGGGAAAATTTATATGGCTAGCTATGGGTGCTGCCGAAGAAGCTTTAACAGATGCTAATTGGAAACCTACAG
>JAQTXT010000040.1 GCA_028688645.1 Rickettsiales bacterium | reverse complement strand
GTCAGCCCTTGCCACAACTTGCTTAATTGGTAAATTATATTTTGTAGCAAACTCAAAATCTCTAGTATCATGTGCGGGACAAGCAAAAATAGCGCCAGTTCCATAATCCATTAAAATAAAATTAGCAATCCAAACAGGTAATTTCCAATTTTTGTCAAAAGGATGCTCTACATAAAGTCCAGTAAATATGCCTTTCTTTTCCATTGTTTCAATAGTTTTCTCATCAACTGTAGTTCGCTTGCACTCCTCGATAAAATTAGCAATTTCCTTATTATTTTTAGCTAATTCTAATGCAACGGAATGGTCAGCAGAAAGTCCAACAAAACTTGCACCAAAAAGAGTATCTGGACGAGTTGTATAAACCTCTATGCCTCCCTTTGTAAGGGAGGTGTCAGCTTTAGCTAATGGTGAGTTGAGTTTTTCATTGGCAAAATCTTTATTTTGTTTAAGATAACTTAACCCCCCGCTGACTTCATCAGCTCCCCCCTTATTAGGGGGGCAAATTACAAACTTTACCAAAGCTCCTTCACTTTTTCCAATCCAATTCTCTTGCATTAATCTAATCTTCTCAGGCCAACCATTCAAAGAACCATTTTTAATACCTTGCAACATCTCTTCTGCATAATCAGTAATTTTAACAAACCACTGGGTCATTTTTTTCTTTTCAATTAAAGCATCGCTTCTCCAACCCCTACCATTAATTACTTGGTCATTTGCTAAAACTGTTTTGTCTACGGGATCCCAATTTACATAGCTTTCTTTTCTATAAACCAATCCCCTTTTATACATATCTATAAAAATTTGTTGCTGAAAGCCTTGGTAATCCTCATCACAAGTAGCAAATGTTTTTGAATCATCAAGCGACAAACCACAATTTTCCATTGATTCAACAATTTTAGCTAAATTTTGATAAGTCCAATCTGCAGGATGTATTCCTCTCTTTATCGCAGCATTTTCAGCTGGCAACCCTCAAGCGTCAGCACCTGTAGGATGTAAAACATTAAAACCTTGCAATCTCTTAAACCTAGCATTTACATCACAAATACTATAATTTTTTAAGTGTCCTAAATGCATATCTCCAGATGGATACAAAAACATTGACAAGGCATAATATGACTTCCTACTTTCATCTTTTTTGAATTCAAAAGTTTTATTATCTTTCCAAAATTTTTGCCACTTTTTCTCAATTAATTTGTGGTTATAATTTTCAATGTTTTTCACGAGAGCACAAAATTATTAATTAAACTACCAACTATCATACAAATAAAATTTTATTTGTAAATTACTTTTAACAAAAATGGATTACTCTCTTTATTTTAACTTTCTTAATTCATTTATAATCCACATAGCAGGTCTTGACAAAGAATAATTTTTTAATGTCATTATATTAAAAAATGCTTTATCCCTAAAAAGATATTCTATATCTTTAAATACTATTTCTGAATTATCTAAACAAATATGATTATTTAAATATATGTTAGGAACTATAGCCACATTATCAGTATTCTTTATAAGTTCAACAATAGTTTCATGTGACATTGCATTTCCAACTATTGTAACATTTGTAGTTTGTGTATCAAAATTATTGAATGATTTTATTCCAGTTTCCCTTTTTAAAAATCTAAATTTTTTTATATCTTCCATTGTTATATTATCTTTTTTAGCTAATAGATGTGATTTATTGCAAAGCAAAAAGGCATGAGATTGCTTAGATTTTATAGTTCTTATTTCCGTTGGTATATTATCTCTTACATTTTGTATATGAAAAGATAGATCAACTTCTTTATTAATCAATTTTTTCATAGCTTCTTCTTGTGAAAAATTATATATATTTACTTGTAAATCTTGAAATTCTTTTATCTTCAGCATTTTTTTCAATATTTGCGGAAAAATATATCTTATTGCAATTTGATGAAGAGCTATATTTAAATGATGATCATTATATTCTTTTAAATTCTCATTAAAATCTTCAAATAACCCGTCAATACCGTTCATATATTGAATAGCCCTCCTATAAAATAAACTACCTTCTTTTGTAGGTTTTAGTTTTTTATGTTCAGATCTATCAAACAATTGTATACCCAAATCCCTTTCTAAAGCGGAAATTTGTTTTGAAAGTGCTGATCTAGCAATGTGTACTTTTTCAGCGGCTTCTGTTACTGAATAATCTGATTGAAATACAGCACAAAGCCCTCTAAGCTGAGCTATTCTATTCTTTTTATAATAAAAATCTTTTTCTTTTAACATAAGTGAAAATATTATAACAAAATAATTTTTTAGTTTCACAATAACCACTTTATTTCAAAAATCAATCATTTATGTTTATAAATGTATAAGCAGTTAACTATTTATGAATTGTAATACTTATTTATAATAGTGTTTCTAAAGCGATTGGAAGAAAATAATAAAAATCTATTGGTTTATAACGAATAGATTTTTGTTTGTAGAAAAATAATAAATATAAATTATTATATTTTTATAAAATAAATAAAAAATTATGAAAATTGCGACATGGAATGTTAATTCAATAAGAATGAGAATACCTAGATTGATTGAGTGGATAAAAGAAGCAGACCCGGATGTCTTATTATTACAAGAATTAAAATGCACCAGTGAAGAATTTCCATTTTTGGAGTTTGAGCAATTCGGTTATAATATTCAAATATCTGCCGAGAAGGGCAAGAATGGTGTTGCGATTTTTTCAAAATATAAACTTTATGATGTTGTTAAGAAATTACCTTTATATGATTTGGTTAAGGAAGATAATGAGGCTAGGTATATAGAAGCAAAATTTGATAATGATGGGAAAGTTTTTACAGTAGCTAGTATTTATGTTCCAAATGGTGGACCAACAGCAAACGATATAAAAAATGGTATTAAAGACTATACAACAACAGATGTTTTTAATAAAAAAATGTTGTTTGACGATAGATTGAAATTAAGGTTTGAAGAAAGTGTTAAGGCAAATGAATTAGCTATTTTCGGTGGTGATTATAATGTTTGTCCAATTTTAGAGATGGATGTTTATTCTGTTGAAAAAGACGGTTCTATCACAAATACTTGGCAAGAAAGAGCAAAATTTAAGGAATTTTTGACTACAGGTGTGAAAGATGTTTGGAGAGACTTAAATCCAAAATCTAGAGAATATTCTTGGTATGGTTACAGACCATTTTATATGTGGGAAAAAAGAATGGGATATAGGCTTGATGCTCTACTCACAACACCAGAAGCTGCAAAATTAGTTAAAGAATGTAAAATTTATGCTGATGAAACAAGAGGAAAAGAACAGCCTTCAGATCATGTTCCAATGATGTGCGGTATTGAATAATATGACAAAAATATTAGCAGCAGCGCAAGAAAATTCAATAGATTGTGCAATACGAGAAATTAGAGAAAATTTTGAAATTTCACAAATAGAAAAATTGACAAAAGGTGTTTTTACTTTTGAAACTAATGAAACATTAGAAAATTTTAAACCAATTTTTGTCAGATATTTATTGCCAATTTCTATTGAGAAACAATTGAATGATTTAAATATTGTAGATTTATTTAAAGACATAAATTTTTCAAAAAATGATATTTTCGTCTTACATTTGAGCGTATTAGACAATAGTATAAGTAAAGAAAATATTCTTGCTGATTGTTTAAAATACTTTAAAGAAAATAATATAACTATAAATCCTAAAATAGCCAATAAAATCATAGGCTTAATAATATTCAAAAATAAATTATATTTCGGAATATCAACAGTAAAAGAGAGTTTAAGTTCTTGGGTACTTGGCGAATGTAGATTTAAAAAAGAAGATGAACAAATATCAAGAGCAGAATTTAAATTATTAGAAGCTTTTGAATATTTCGACATTGATTTATCTAATTATAAAAATGCACTTGATTTAGGAGCAGCACCTGGAGGTTGGTCAAGAGTCTTATTAAACCAATGTTTAAATGTAGTAGCAGTTGACCCTGCCGAGTTGAATGAAAGTTTATTATCAAATAAAAAATTATATCATTATAGAGGACTTTCTCAAGATTATTTCAAAAAACTCAAAGACAAAAAATATGATGTCATAGCTAATGATATGAAAATGGATACAAGAAATTCTATAGAAATCATTGAAGAAGCCACAAAATATTTAAATAAAGACGGAATAGTTATAATGACTTTAAAACTTGATCCAAGCAGAGAATTTGAAGAAGTTAAAGAATGCATAGAGATAATTAAAAAGAAATATGAAATTATTGGAGTTCATCAATTATTTCATAATAGATCAGAGATTACTATACTTTTTAAAAATTTATAGTCGGAGTAATTAACCACAAGATAGTTTACAAAAAACCCTCAACTAAATTGAGGGTTATTCTGTAATTAATACAAATTTTTAGATTAAATTAAAAATTATTTTTAGTATCTTTTTTATTCAAATTATTAAGTATACTACCAGCTTGAGCTATAATAGAACTTATATCTGCTGGATTAGTCGGTATAAGCATTGTGTTATTAGTTTTAGCTAAATTATTAAATGCCTTAATGTAATCTTCAATAATTTTGATATTGGCAGCACTTTTGCCACCTTCTGTTTCAAGTGATTTAGCAATTAAATTATAAGATTCAGCTGTTCCTTGTGCAACAAGTAATAAAGCCTCCCCTTTACCTTTAGCGATATTTACAGATTCTATCATTTCAGCCTCAGAACTTAAAATACTAGCAGTTTTTCTACCTTCAGCCTCATTAATTTTAACTAACTTTTCAGCTTCAGATGCTAAAATTGATTCAGTTTTTTTAGCTTCAGCATTATTAATTAAAGCTTGTTTATCACCCTCTGATGTTAAAATTTGTGCCCTTTTCTTTCTTTCAGCAGCAACCTGTAATTCCATTGCTTCTAAAACATTTTTCGGAGGAGTAATATCTTTTATTTCGTACCTCATACACTGAATACCCCAATTTTTTGCGGCTTCATTTATAATTTGAACTATGCTAACATTCAAGTGTTCTCTTTCTTCAAATGTTCTATCTAACACAATTTTACCAATTTCAGATCTCATAGCTGTTTGTGCTAACTGAGATACCGCATAAAAAGGATCATCAACACCATATGATGCAGAAACTGGGTCAATAACTTTTACATAAATTATACCATCAATTACAAGAGTAACATTATCACTAGTAATAGCAGTTTGCTCCTTAATATCAACAACTCTTTCCCTTAAAGATTGTTTAGCAGCAATACTTTGAACAAAAGGAACTAAAAAACTCAAACCAGGTTCTAATTTTTTAGAATATTTACCAAAAGTTTCTATAATCCAAACTTCTTGTTGAGGAACAATTTTCACACATTTAAAAATTATTATAACAACCAAAAGTAATATCAACAACGCAAAAATAGACATAACAACTCCTTATTTATTTATAATTAACAACATTCTTAACAATAGCAATATTGCCTAGAAATTTTTCTATTACAACACTACTTCCAACTTCTATCTTATCTAATCCTGATTCTTCATCTATCATAGCATTACAAATAGTTCCACTCCACTTAATTTTACCTTCTTTACCAGCAATTAAGCTATCTTCAACAACTATTGCCATCATATCTTCTTTAAAATTACTAATTTTGTCTTCTTTAGATTTTTTAAAACTTCTATAAAAAAACAAAAATGACAAAACACAGAAGAATAGCATTATCAATACCTGATATATAAAATCAGTTGACGATATAATATCAATTCCTAACAAAAGGGTTATTACAACAGCACCTACTGTTATAAATATGAATCCAAAAGTAAAAGTAAGCAGTTCTGCTATTAGAAAAATAATAGCCGTAATAAACCAAAATAAAATCATATAATTTTATGTTTCGCAAAGTATAAACATTATAAATATATTTTTTTATATTGCAAATATTAAGTTAAATTTTGTTATCTACATTTTCATGAATATAATCTATCAGAATCTTTGCAGCAGTAATTTCACCATCTTTTTTGTTTGTTGCTTTACTACTAAAAGCGGGCAATTCAGCTAATTTAACTTGAATTTCAAAAATAGGATTACTTTCCAAACCACTCTGCCTTACCACACTATATTGTGGAACATTGTATTTATTTTTTTGAGCCCATTCTTGCAATCTAGTTTTTGGATCTTTTTCTATTACTGTTTGTTCTTTAATTAAATTCATCCAATATTTTTTTATAAAATTTTTCGCAACATCCAAACCACCATCTAAATATAAAGCCCCAATAATAGCTTCCATAACATTTTCTAATATTTTGGGATTATTTCTACCATTCAATTTCTCTTCACCTTTGGCCATATAAATATACTCTCCAAGATTAATGTTTCGCCCTATTTTAGAAAGAGCCTCAGTACAAACTAAATAAGACTTTCTTTTAGAAATTTCACCTTCACTAAAATCTTTATATTCTTCTAACAACAATCCCAATATAACTAAAGACAAAACAGAATCTCCCAGTAACTCAAGTCTTTCATAACTGTGACATTTATTTTGCTTTGAATAGCATAGACTAGGATGACTTAAAGCCGTAGTAAGTAAACCCTCATTTTTAAATGAATAATCGAATATTTTATATAAATCTTTAAAATCAAGCATATATCATTTTATTTTTGTAAATATTCTTTCATTTCTTAAAATGTGTCCCCATTTCCAAAATTTTAACAAACTGTCATTTGCTGAGAAAAAAATAACTCTCGCCTTACCAACTAAATTTTCTTCTGGCACAAATCCAGTTTCAATAAACCTACTATCAACTGAATTGTCTCTATTATCACCCATAAAGAAATAATAACCGTCAGGAACCATAAAAACAGATGTATTATCACCATTACCATTAGGGATTCTATCAAGAATAGGATAACTCTTTCCATTATCAAGAGTTTCTTTATATTCTTTTAGAGTACTTGAAGAAATATCATTATATTCAAGCGTTTGTTTTATATAAACTTTCTTTACCATTTTATCATTTATATATAAAACACCTTCTTTCATTTGTATTTTATCACCAGGCAATCCTATCAATCTTTTAATATAATTTATACTTGGATTTTTTGGCAATCTAAATACAATTACATCACCTCTTTTTAGATTATCTTTATTAAAAAATATTCTACCATTAAACAACGGCAAACCTAATGGAAAGGAATATTTACTATAGCCAACATCATACTTTGAAACAAAAATGAAATCACCATCAACCAAGGTTGGTTTCATGGAACCTGATGGAATATGAAAAGGCTCATATAAAAAAGATCTGATAATAAGCGCTATAACTAATGCTACAAACAAATTTTTTAAGGTAGTTAAAATTCCACCTTCGCTATCTTTATCATCAGTAAAAATTATTTTTTTTGTAAAAACTAATAAATTTTTAACAAAAATAATAAACATTGTAAAAATCTTTCTAAAAATTTTAAAAATTCTCTCTAACATTAAAAAACCTTTTATAACTCGAAATAATCATATATATTTCATTTTAAAAATCAAACAATATATAGCTGTTCCACTTCTAATTTGTACTATAGTAAATTAAAAGTGGAACAACTATAAAATATTCCTATAAAGATTTTTCAATTTTATTAACAGCTTCAGCAAGCTCTAAATTAGTTTGCAATTCTTTTTCTATTTTATTACAAGCAAATATAACTGTTGCATGATTTTTATTACCGAATTCTCTTCCAATTTCTGGAAAACTCTTTTTAGTAATCTTTTTTGACAAATAAAAAGCTACTTGTCTTGGCAATGAGAATTTCCTATCTCTTTTATCTGACACCAATTCTAGTTTTGTAATCTTATAAAAATCAACAACCTTCTGCTGAATTTTTTGAATTGTTATTACTTTATTATTTGCGGAAATAGCTTCTTTTAACATAATTTTTACAACATCTAAATCTACAATTTGGTTAACGAATTTTTGATGAACTAAAAGTTTTTTAATTATACCTTCTATATCTCTGTTTGTTGTAATAATATTTTGAGCGATATATTCAAATACTTCTTCTCCACAACTCAAACCTAAAATCTCAGCTTTCTTTTTTGCTAATTCCAATCTCATTTCATAATCAGGCGCTAAAACATCAACAACTATACCACCAGACATTCTTGATTTTAATTGGTTATCAATATTTTCCATATTTTCAGGAGACTTATCACAAGCCATAATAATTTTTTTATTATCGCTTAAAAGTGCATTAAATGTATAAAAAAATTCTTTTTGCGTCCCATCTTTTCCAGCAATAAATTGTATATCATCAATTAACAAAATATCAACATTTCTAAATTGTTCTTTAAACTCATTAATATTTTTATTTTGTAGAGATTTAACAAACAAATACATAAATTTTTCAGCCGATAAATAAACTACATTCTTATTTTTGCATTTATTCTTAAATTCCCAAGCCATAGCTTGCATTAAATGTGTTTTTCCCAAACCAACTTTTCCATAAATGAAAAATGGATTTACACCAAAACCTAAATCTTCATCATTTATAATAGAATTGGCAACCGAATAAGCTAGTTTATTTGACTTACCAACAACATAATTTTCAAAAGTATATAAAGAATTCAGTTCAGTTCCAATCGCAAAAACATTATCATGTTCAGATAAATTAGAAACATTATTAGTATAAGTTAAAGATTCAGATTTTATAGTTTTATCAACTATTATTTCTACACTTTTAATATTTAACTGTTCCAACAACAATTGTTTAATACCTTTTTTCAACCAAACAACTTCGCTATTAATTTTTTTCTTTCTACCATCTAAAAATTCTTTACTAATCCATTCCTTAATAAATACTGTTTCTACAGACATAGTAAGTTCAAAACCATTAAAAGAAATAAAATTTAACTTAGATAACCAAGAATTATAGACTTCCATTCCAAATTCGCTCTGGAAAAGTCTTTTTATATTCGACCAAATATTAGTTTTTTCTAATTCTTGCATTATAGTCCAAATAATTAAAATAATAAAAATGACGCACTATATTTCTATAATGAACCTTTATTTTCCCAGTATTTACTCGAATTCTCCAAGTCCAATTATTAACCTATTTTTTTATAAGTAAAGTAGATTATTTTCAAAAAAATTGAAAAATACTCTTGACACTAAACAATCACAAAAATTTTATAGACTTGAAGTCTGTCAAGCAAAAAAATTATTTTTTTTCAAAGACTCCAACCACTTCCAAGTGTTGAGTTTGGTAGAATTGATCAATTCCAATCATATTTACCAACATATAACCAACTTGTAATAAAATTTCAGCATCAGACTTAAAAGTTTGTGGATTACACGAAACTATAATTATTTTTTTGATATTTGAATTTACTAAATTTTGACATTGAGATTTAGCTCCATTTCTAGGTGGATTAATTACTAATCCATCAAATTTATCCAATTCATATTTCATTAACGGTCTATTAACCAGATTTCTGCATTCTGTAGTAATTTTATTTGAAAGTTTATTAACTTTTATATTACTATTTAAAATATCAATCATATCTTGATTACCTTCAATTGCATGAATTTTTGTACATGACGATAGTGGAAAAGTATAAGTTCCAACACCACAGTACAAATCTAAGACATTCTTACAATTCTTCAAACTATCAACAACATATCTTGTTATAGCTTTTTGTCCTTCTGATGTAGCCTGTAAAAATATATTTGATTTTAACTCAATCTTAATACCATTTTCAAATGTCAAAGTTGGTTGTTCTTTTTGAAAAAATAAAAATGGAGTTTTATAATTTATTTTATAACTAATTGATATAATATTTTCATTATTTTTTGCGAAATCTATTAATATCTTGTTTTGGTTTAAGTCAGGCTCTTTTTTTAATGTAAACAAAATATCCAAACCATTTTCATAATTAGTTATAGATATTTCCAAAATCAAAATCTTTTTAATTAAATCTTTAAATTTTGAAATTAAGACATTTATATTTTGCTCTAATAAAATACAGTTACCAATTTCAACAAGATTATTGGTATCTTTTTCAAAAAAACCAATTTTATTATCTTTTACCCTAAAGACAGCCCTTCTTCTTGAATTTAACCCAATTTTCACAAAATTAGATAAATTAAATCCTAATTTTTTGAGTATATTCTCTTTATATTCATAGTATTTATTCTTCGATAAGCACATAAAATCACATCCGCCGCAGTCCTTAAAATAAGGACAATCGCTTTTTATTCTATCCTTAGATGATTTTATAATTTCATTTAATTTACCTATGATATAGTCTTTAGTTTCCCTTTGAATGTAAAAATCAACAACATCACCAGTATAAGTTTTTGCTATAAAAACTTTTTTGCCATTCAAAAACCCAAAACCATCACCTTGTGTATTAATTCCAACAATCTCAATCTGCATATAAAACTCCTTTTGCAAAATCTTTTTATAAAAATAATCTTCGCAAAAAAGACAAAAACACCAAGATTAGCTATTTTTTAAATATTTTAAAGGATCAACAGCTTCTCTTCCATTTCTCAAACTAAAATATAATTGCGGTTTATCAACATTTCCTGTTTGTCCAACAGTTCCAATCACCTGACCTCTTTCAACTTTATCACCCCTAGCAACTTTTACACTGCTACAATGAGCATAGGCTGAAATCCAATTAGAATCATGCTTAATTAATATAATAGTTCCATAACCTCTTAACTCATTTCCGACATAAGCGATAACACCACTTTTTGTAGCTCTAAACTCAGAACCATTAGAAGACGCAATATTTATACCATCATTGTATAATCCATTAGCCTTATTACCAAAATTTGATAATATATCTCCTTTTACTGGCCACAAGAAAGAATTATCATTTTTACTAACAGTCTCTGTTTTCACTGTTGTTGTTTCAACATTTTTATTATCAGCACTTCTCACAACCACAACATTCTTAGAAATTTTCAACTTTTGTCCAATTCTTATTGGATATGGTTTTTTTAAATTATTTAAATCAGCAATTTCAGCCGTTGTCATATTGTTCTTGGCAGCAATAGATATTAAATTATCACCAGCTTGAACAACATAAACACTTATACTAACACTTTTCTCTTCAGTAGTTTTATTTGTACTATTTTTTTCAGAAACTTTCAACTTTTGTCCAATTCTTATTGGGTATGGTTTTTCTAAATTATTTAATTGAGCAATTTCAACTGTCGTCATATTAGTTTTAGTTGCTATAGATGATAAATTATCACCAGCTTGAA
>JAQTXT010000172.1 GCA_028688645.1 Rickettsiales bacterium | reverse complement strand
GAAATGTCGCGAAGCGACAAAGAAAAGCTATCAAAACAATATATTAAAAATTAAAATCGCTATCTTTTACATTTCAAAGTTGGCTCATCACATCTTTCAACTGATTCTTATCCATACTTCCTACAACTTCAATAGTCTTCTTAATTTGCTTAAACTTTTTCAACAAACTATTAACCTCTTGAATATTACTTCCCGAACCTTTTGCAATTCTAAATTTTCTTGAAGAATTTAAAACTTCAGGATTTTTTCTTTCAAGTTTTGTCATTGAATAAACTATTGATTCTTGTCTTTTCAAAAGATTATCATCAAAACCTTTTTGTTGCATGAATTCTTTAATTTTTCCAGCACCTGGTAAAAAACCCAACATAGTTCCTAATCCACCTAACTTCTTTAAGCTTCTTAGTTGGCTTAAAAAATCATCAAAATCAAATGTACCAGTTTTAATTTTAGCTTCTAATTTAGTAGCCTCCTCTTCATTAACAACTTCTTGTGCTTTTTCAACAAATGAAATTATATCGCCCATATCAAGAATCTTTGAAGCAATTCTTTCAGGTATAAATTCATCAAATTGTTCTAATTTCTCACCAGAAGACATATATTTAATTGGGCAACCAGTGGCTATTTTCATAGTTAAAGCACAACCTGCTCTACCACCGCCATCAATTCTAGTTAAAATAATACCAGTTAATCCTACTCTACCATTGAATTCATTAGCAATATTAACTGCGTCTTGTCCCATTAATGAATCAGTAACCAATAACTTCTCGTGTGGTTTAACAAATTCAACCAATTCTTCCAGTTCTTTCATTAAACTTTCATCAATAGCTAATCTTCCTGCGGTATCAAAAATCACAACATCATAATCTTTATCTTTGATGAAATTCATAGCTCTCGTAGCTATATCAATAGGCTTGTCGTCTTCTTTAATTTCCAAACTATCAACAATTACTTTCGGAGCTAACATTTCTAATTGTGTCTTTGCAGCAGGTCTATATACATCTAATGAAACTAATAAAACTTTTTTTAAATGTTTATCTTTTAACCTTTTAGCCAATTTAGCAGTAGCTGTTGTTTTTCCAGCACCTTGCAAACCACACATCATTATAAACATTGGTTTCGCAACTTGCAAATTTACTTCGCAGGTATCATTTCCAAGCAAATATAATAGTTCATCATTAATTATTTTGACAATCATTTGTCCCGCAGAAACCTTTTGAATTACTTCTTCACCAATAACTTTGTCTTTAATTCTTTTTATAAATTCTTTAATAATCGGCAACGAAACATCCGCTTCAAGCATTGCAATTCTTATTTCTCTAAGAGCAACTTCAAAATCATCTCGACTTATAAACTTTCGTCCTCTTAATTTATCTATTATTCCACCAAAATTTTTTGTAATAGAGTCAAACATCTTAAAATCATTGTTAATCGTTGGTAATATATCTAACAATATAATTTTTTAAATCAAGAAAATTATTAACCTCAAGTTTATTAAAATTGAGGTTAAATAAAATTCTTAAATACCTTTAATTGCACTTGCACTTATTGAAGCACCCAAAACCTTTTTTCCCAAAACTCTAGAAACGGTTGGAGATAAGCCAAAAAGTCTTGCAGCAACTGTTTTATAATCTACTGGACTATAATTAGGACTACCAATTACTTGAACAGTAAGAGTTTCTAAATCAACTTTTTGTTCAGAAGCTACATCTAAAACCGAAAATAATTGTTGTTTTACAAAAGAGCCATTTGAAACAAATAAGATTCTTCCAAAATTAGGATTTAACTCATATAAAGTTTTTAAAGTATCTAATGTATTCGCTCTTTTGACTTTATTTTGAGCTTGAATTGCCCCATGAAGAATATTTGAACCGCTTAATTCTCTAGAATACACTACTTGAATTAATTCTGGTCTGCAATTTAATTCATATGCAACGAGCTTGAATAATTCTAACTCTTGAACTTTAGAAAGTATTTTTAAAAGTTCTATCGGGGTTTTAGAATTTATTTCTTCATCTGATAAGGTTGACAACTCTGTTCTTTCACCTGATGGATTATTAAATTTTTCTTCAGCTAATTTTATATCTTTTAATTTAGCTTTAATAATATCTTGATTTAAAAATTTTAACAAACTTTCATTTTTAGGTTTACTTAAAAATTCTATTAAGTCTTTTAAACTTAAATTATTAAGATCTTTTTTATTCTGTTCTTTATATGTAGTTTGAATAATTTTTAAACTTGCATCGGAAAGTATTCCTAATTGAACCAACTCAGAAACATACATTTCCCTAAAACCAGTTAATAGGTATATTGTTTTAATATCTTTATTTGCAGTCTGTTCTAAACCGTATTGTAATCTTTCTTTTTGCACTTTATAAGTAGCGCCAAATACGGCTACTCTATCAATATTTTCATCTATATGAGATTTACTACTTTCTTCATGGGTATACAAATTTAAATACTTTTTTATATCTTCTAAGGTAGCTGGTGAAACAGATTTATTGAAATAATCTTGCGTATGAATTACTATTAATTGAAATAAATCATTGATATTAACAACTCCAGTGCAAAGTAAATCTATAAAATATTGTCTACCAAAATTTTCTATATCCTTTCGTTTTATATCAGTAATTTTAGCAATCTCACTTTGCGTTAATTCACTTTCACCATTTTGTTTTCTTAAATAATTTAAATTTTTTACAAGATTATCTGTAAAACTGGTTTTTAAAACTAAATTGCAAACAGCAGTAATATTTTTATCCTTAGAATATTTTATTAAAACAGACATAAGATGCAAAAATGGAACTGCTTGTGTAACAATACCCTT
>JAQTXT010000171.1 GCA_028688645.1 Rickettsiales bacterium | reverse complement strand
TGAAATAAATTAACAAATACTCAATATTATTTCTAAAAATATTATGTTAATTTAAAAATCAATTGAACAATTCTATTAGTTTATTATAATAAAAAATAAAAAATAATTAAATATTGATTATTATAAATGACAAAATTAATAATATCAACCTAATTTATAAGTATTTTCTACTCTCATTTCATTTTTCAGATTATCAAATCAGTTCTTAATTTATTTTACATTTATACTTTTTTATTTCTATCTTTTCTAAAGATCAACATTACTTTTTCCTTTCATTTCTCATTCTATAAGCAATCTATTTTCTCAAAATGTTAACCTTGATTGCCTTCTAAAATATTGGTTCGGATTTCTTTAGAATTCTATCGAAACATTAAATTTTCATATTTCTATTTTTTTTCTTCTATTTTAAAAGGTAATTTGAAAATGAACTGTTAAAAGAGTCACCTCTACAATAGGACATTAACAGTGTAAAAAAGTTTAAATTTAAATATAATTTTTTTGGACTGTGATAAAACGTACAAATCTATCTAAAAAGAGAGTGTTTTGTTATTTTAGAGTATAAACTATGAGTAAAGTAATAAAAAGATAGTTTTAGAGAGTCTTCGAAGTTGATAAAAAGTAGTAGTTCAATAGATATGAGAAGAGAGAGTTTATGGTGTTTATAAATGCGCTGAATTTTATTAACCAAACACATTTTAGAAGCTGATTTTGAATGTTTATATACATTAATTTTAAAATAACCAAATGAATTAATAAGCAATCAAGAATTGTAAATCCATCTTAAAAAGAAATCATCTACATCCAATTAGAAAATTAGGAAAAGGAGCTTTTGCCACTGTTTTCCTTGTAGAAAAAATTTAACTCTAAAAAAACTTAAATTAATTATATTCCGTCAAATGTATAAATAAAAAACAAATCCTCAAAAGACCCTCACTCAACAAATACATCAAACAATAAATTGAAATACTCAGAAATATACAACACGAAAATATTGTACGCAGTTATAGAACTTTCTAAGGTAACACTCTTTTTTATATCCCAGATTAAGGATGGATTTTCATGGTTATGGAATTCTGTGATAAAGGCAATCTCCATGCCAAAGTCACCGAAAGTCAATGTGGAGTACTCTCCATTTAAGAAACTTTCCTCATAACGTGGGATGTTATTAAAGGCTTAGAGTACATGCATAAGAAAAATCTGATTCATAGAGACATTAAAGCAGAAAATATACTTCTGTCAACTAAAAAATAATTGAAGTCTCAAAAAAGTAAAAAAATCTTACATCCCACATCAACAACTAGTATCTCATCAAACCCAAAGTATGAATACATTACAAAAATTTGTGATTTGGGATTTGCTCGCTAATAAGACTAATCTGTCAATACTTTCTGTGGAACAACATGTTATATGGCTCCATAGATTTTTAAAAAATTAAATTATGACAACAAAGTCGATATTTGGGCTTTAGGAGTTCTGATATTCTACATGCTATTTGGTGACTTCCCATTCAAAGGTACATATTTTCTAAAATTTAGGAATGAATGTTGAATTTTAGATATAAAAAAAATGTTCATAAGGATTTAGAATCTCAATGGTACCAACAATTAAACAGAACGAATCTATTTCAAAACAAGATATGAAAAGTTTAGAATAATTTTTTAGAAAAATATTCATGGTGAATCCTGATTAAAGAATGAGCCTTTAAGAACTAAAATCCTTTCCCTGGTTTAGAAAACTCCGTTCAAATTCTGATGAACTTCTTTCTTCAACAACAATTAGTGAAAAAGTTCTTTTTAAAGGACGCCTTTTGGAACATAGATCTTCATAAAAAACTACCATCTAGTCAGACTCCTCATCAGAAAATCCATTAAATTCTCCCAAATATAAAGAAAGAAACATTGAAATAGAAAAATATTATTTCCTAAAAGAAATTATTGAAGAGGTATAAAAACAAAAGTTTTTGAAAAGTATCTAAGAACTTGCATTCAAGTACTACATTCTTAAAATGTTAAATTGCTAATTTTCTAAAATTTTAGAAAAAACAGGTAAACTCGAATACAGAAAATAGTTATAAAGTCTTAATGCTTCATTAGAAAAACATTCTCAGCTAATGACAAATAACTTATCAAAGTTGACCATTCAGAAATTCCAACCTCAACACTTTAATCCTAAAGCCAAATAATTCAGTGAGTTCAAATAAGCTTACCGTCTGGTCATTGGTCATGTTTTCGCAAAAGCTCATAAAAACATAACTGAAGACATTCATATCAGAAGTCAGTTAAAATTAAAACTTTTTATTTGTCATGTTATCAATAGAGTGTTTGACAAGTAACATAATGAAGGCATATTTGTTCATTTTGAAAATTATGCTAAAAAGAATCTTTCTAAGGAAAAACCACCACAAAGCTTTTCCAAAGATTTTAGTTTTAGACTCTTTAGAAAATGGATTGAAACAGAAGATCCTTAGAGACTCGTTGAAACTGTTGAACTAATGAACAGTAAATATTATAAAGGAAAATGACCTTTATTTCTTTCTTTTGTCTTTTGACTTAATAATCTAAAAATTATTAAAAGAATTGATAGTTTCAATAATTAATTTTTTTTATTCTTTCAATTTTACATTTTTTATTCATTTTTAACATTCGATTATGAAAACCTAAATTTTCTAACATTAAATTTGAAAGATTATCTCTACAGAAATACAACTTTAGTGTATGAAAATGGCTCAATGATTTGTTCATAAATTTTTTCTTTCTTGATAAAAATCACAATTTATTTTATTTTATCAACAGAAGTCAGAAACATAAAAAATAAAAATGATAAAAT
>JAQTXT010000170.1 GCA_028688645.1 Rickettsiales bacterium | reverse complement strand
ACAAGTCTCTCATAAATTGAGGATTATTTTATTTGCTAGTCAGATAATATTGATGGGGCTTTCTTCAAAGTGTGTTCTATGTTACAGTCTACGTTCCTAAATATCGATTATCTTGCTAAAATATTCTTGCTCACATTCAAATATGTTGGATTTCTTTGTAAGGTTCTCTTTGCGATTAAATCTCCGCTTGCATTTCTTAAAATATTTGGCATTTCTTCTATTTTTTATTATCTAAAAATCGATATTTTAAGAACAATACAAAGGTTTTTATAAAAATTAATAAAATCATTGAAAAATTTCAATTGCCCATGTGGTTCTAAAAAAATTTACAAAACCAAACTGATTTGTATGATTCTTTAATTTTTAATACAATTCGGCATAAAATTTCTTAGAATCTATAAAAATTTTAGATTTGATAAAGTTAAAAATAAAAAAGTCAACATATTATATATTAGAAAAATTGATAAATGATTATAAATTTTAAAGTAAACAACAACAACAAATTTAGATCATAGTCTCAATTTGATAAACAAATGACCGAACAAAATCAAGAACTCGTTCTCAACTTAGAGCCAGAGTAAATATTTCACTTAACAATCAAGAAAGCAATATGTCTTAGAAGACATTATGAAAAGACGTAGAAAAGATAAAGAAGCTGTCATGAACAAAATCAAGAGCAAACTTTAACTTAAAAATAAAAAGAAAAGTAAAGACGGACTCATCAAACCTCCAGAAAAATTCATCAAAGAATACAGAGCTCAACAAAAATCATACGCTCATTACAGATTACAAGTACTTTTGAAAATAATTTCAGAACAAAAAGATTCATACTACAGAAAGCGGAAGTCTCAATTCACAAGCCCAAGGAAAACTTTTGATTGTTATCAGAATCAGAGGTGTTAAGGACATCTCAAAACAACAAAAATTAACCCTCAACAAACTCGGATTAAGAGAAGTTAACACAGCTGTCTTTGTCAAAGTCAGTAAGCCCGTTCTCGATTTACTCAATGCAGTTGAAAACTACATTACTTGGGGAGAACCAACTAAGAAAATCGTGAGCGAACTTATTTACAAGAAGGCTTACGGAAAAGTCAATAATCAAAGAACCCACCTTAAGTCAAACGAAATTATTGAAAAGTCAATTGGAGGTGATATCCTTTGTTTCGAAGACATCATTAATGAAGTCATGACTGTTGGAAAGCAATTCAACCAAATCAAAGAATTTATTTATCCCTTCAAACTTACCACTCCAGAAGGTCTTTTGGTTTCCAGATTAAGAAAACCCGTCACTAAAGATGGTCACTGGGGTTACAGAGGTGAAGAGATCAACGAATACATTGAAGCTATGATCTGATTTATTCTTTTTTGTATCTTTATATTGCTCTCTATTTTCATAAAAATATCATTAAATTTAATATGCCTTGTTAATAAAACTCTGAATTTTTAAAAATGCTCATCTGTACAAATTTTTATTGTTTTTTGCAATAAGTCTTGATGTTTTATTGGCTACTTCTTAAAGTTTATTTCTATTAATTTGCATTAATATAGGGGCAATATTCTCAAAGCGAAGATTAATTCTGTTCGTCACCTTGCTAAACTCATTATCCTTTTCATTAACATTACTTTTCATCATGTTCACGTACTGGTTTTGAGCCTAAACATCTGCTGGATCAGCTTATATTACTTTTTTGAAAGATTCCCATTATTTTCTTATCTTTTAATCGTATGAAAATTCTGTCTTATGACTTTAGATTATGAACTTATCAAAAACATCGAAAAGACTTTGAACATTTTTCCTGTCTGATTCATTAACTTTTTCTTTCCAATTTAACATTTTGTATTTTTTTCTTTTTGGGGCAAAGTTTTGAAAATTTTTTATTTATTAAGTAAAGTATTAAATGATGATAAAAAACAAAATCGCGAATGAAATCATTAAATCATGAAACAGTCTGCATTTCCATTTTATCACTTTGAATAGCTTTGAAAGCTTGGTTAGATTCTTGGAACTCAGACCTGTTTTAAGGCTTTAGACTCATTCTAGGAACCATTGGGCTAACAGTCAGACGATTGAAGAAATGTCTCATTTTTGCGAACTTTCTGTTTTGAGGTTGAAGCTGTTCAGGCAACTCTGATCTTTCCACAAGTGGAGGATCCTTAAAGTCAAGATTTCTTCCAAACCATTGTTTCCAAGTTTCTCTTGGGTCGATAACAGGGTCGGAGTAAACTTTCTTTTCTTTTGTCAGGAAATCTCTTGTATTGTCAGGGTCAATCATATCGACTAAGTTTTCCAAAAAGACTTTGTAATTTACATATCTATATTTATGTTGTAAAGCTATTTCTCTATATTCACCGTGATTTCTTAGTTCTTTATTTTTCATTTTTTCATAAACTAGAAGAGCTGCTTAGTAGAGTCCTTGAAGAATGGCGTATTAAATAACAAGTAAGTCTTGATTTGTACGGTAGGATGGGTCAGCTCCTTTTTCTAACAGATAACGGACAATATGAATGTGATTTCTTTTGATTGCGGCTACCAATGGAGTTTACGAGTTTCCTGCTGCTAAGTTAATATCAGCATTATATTTTTCTACAAAAAGCTTGACTAAGTCCAAGTTTCCATTGTAGCAGCATTTGTTTAATGCATTAGTCTTAGAATTTCTTGTCAAATCAGTATTGAGAAGCTCTGGCTTCTTAGCTAAGAGTTATTAGATTTTAGGCGCCTAATTTCTATCAATGTAGTAGTAAAGATATTAGTTGTAAGAGTTCAGATGAGCAATACTTTTAATAGTTCCTGTTCCCATTTGATTTTTTTGAAAATTTTAAATATTATTTAGCTTATCGAATACAAAAT
>JAQTXT010000039.1 GCA_028688645.1 Rickettsiales bacterium | reverse complement strand
CCAATAATAAACCATTGTATTTGAATAAAAAGAGCTGACTTTAAGAAAAAGTTAATTTCTACACTTGTAATTCTTTCAAAATCAACTTTACCAAATAATTTTTCATATTCTTGTAAAAATTTCATAATATATTGTAATAACCAAAATTGTATGGCTAAATTGACATAAAAAAATCTTAATACATAAACGATAAATACATCAATAACAAACGCAAAAATTCTTTTTCCAATTGTAGCGGGTATCATTTGATTATTTTCCATAAAACACGAGTTGTTAAGTTGATTTTAGAGTAGAATGTTTTTCATTAAAATCAATATTTATTCATTAGATTACTCTAATTATAGTCTCAAAAATATTGTCATATCATTTAACATTGTAAAATTTTTCTTTGATTTTGATATATTAAAAAAATATAATATATTTTTATACCTCGGTATTTATAAGACTAAAATATAAGAGAAATTGTTGTCGCATTATTCAAAAAATTAGCACTTTGGATAATAATTTTTATTGACTTATATTTTATAAAGTGTAAAAATATCAAGCAGGAATTTATGTTGGGCTGTCGCCAAGTGGTAAGGCAACTGGTTTTGATCCAGTCATACGGTGGTTCGAATCCCTCCAGCCCAACCATTTCTGTTATCTAATTGAAATACATAAACTATGCAGGAAAGGAAAGATAATCAAAATAACATTATAAAAGATGATAAGCCAGAAACTGCTTCAAATATTCTAAATAGAATTTATAGTAAGAATGTAGATGATAATATAAAGATCGGTATCTTATTAAAATCAGCTGATAGCGGCGGATTTGCTTTGTTAAATCTAATTTTTAGTTTAATAATTATTATTCCAACACCGCCGCCAATAGCAACCATTGCAGCATTAATTATAATGTTTTTTGCCGCACAAATGATTATTGGTCTTCGTGAAGTTTGGTTGCCAAAGTTTATAACGGAAAAAAGTATAAAAAGAACTACACTGGCAATGATAGTTGGAAAATCTTCTTTATACTTATCAAAATTAGAAAAATTTACTAGAAGACGACTGACTTTTATGCATTATGTTGTTGCAGAAAAAATTATTGGACTTATTCTTTTTGTATTAGCAGTGGTATCTTTAACACCAATAATATTTGCAAATTCTATACCAGGCCTTGCTATGGTTATGATATCATTTGGTCTATTAAATAAAGATGGATTAATTATAATATGTGGCTTTATTATAGGATTTATAAGTGTATTTGTAGTTTGGTCAATACTAGTTTTTGGACAAGTGCTGGCATTAAGAATAATAGATAAAATCTTTTGATAATACTAATATCTTTCTATACATATTATATCCACTAAAGAATCATCTATATTATATTTTTCTTTACCAAAATTGAAATCGCCACTTATCATAAAATATAATATATATTTACTATCCAAAAATTTTTTGATTGATTCTATACCATTAGTTAAATAAGTTTTTTGAACACTAGATTTGTTTAAAATTCTATCCCTTTTTGTTTCACTAGTAATATTTTCGTTAATACTTCTAATAATACCTAATAAAATGTAATTTTTGTTAAATACTGGCATACCCAATAATGCATCTTTTTTAGATGTATTTTTTACAGAAACAAAAAAATTTGAAGTATTGTTATTAATTTGTGAAATTTTACCTTTTTTGAAATCAAAATATCCACTTCTATTTAAAGTTTTTGGAACAATTACTTCATTATTACTATTATAATCAAAATTATTCATGTCAAATAATGCATAAGAGTTGAATGTGTCTTCGTTTCTTTTGGTTCCCAAAACTGTTATATTTAAAATAGAATTACTTACAATTGGAACAACTTCTATAGTATGTTTTTTATCCATTGCGAACATTTTTCCTCTAAGACCACTATATTTGCCGATACAAAAATGATCCATTAACTCTTTATTCACAATTATATTATGTTTATTTATAACAACACCACTACCAATATAAACGGCATTTTTAATATTTTTTGATATATTATCTGTTTGAAAATGATATATTCTATAATTATAAAATAAAAAAATAATCAAAATGGTAAAAAATACTATCCAATATCTAGAATAATTAACAAAAAAGTTTTGTTTAATATCCTTAAAATTTAACATTGGACCTCCTACATAAATAATTTTTTAAAAATAAATTAAAAGAATAAATCATCGAATAATGTCGATTGTTTAGACTTTTGCTTATCATTGTTTACATTCGTTGACTGATCTGAAGTATTATCCATACTATTAGTTTTTACTTCTTTTATTTTTCCTTCTATCGTTTGATTCATAGTAGGAAGAAATGATTGATTTGGACTTAAAGAAAATATAAGGGTTACCGTATTATCTTTAATAATATAATTTGATTCTGGAATTAGTTTATTTGGATTAATTACTTCCCATTGATTTAAATCAAATGTCCAAGCTAATCTAACCAAAGAAGGAAAAATATCTAATACTTTTATTTCTCCACTATCATTGGTTAAATTTGTTATTTTATTTCCGCTTATCCAAACAGACCAATCATTTTGGGAAACATACATTATTGAATTTAAATAAATATAAATACTTCCTTCACCAAAATTGAAAATACTTTTTTGTTTTATATCGCTACTTTGTTTAGAAAACTGTGATGTTTTAATATTATTATCTTCCTGTTTAAACTCATTTAAATATTTAAATCTTGGTAATGTTTTCGATATTTCCTCAACATCATTTGTTGAAAACATTATTGATTTAAAAATCTGATAATAATTTGTAGAAGTTTTACTTTGTGGCGTTAGAGTAACATTAGTTGGAATATGTTCAACATTTTTATTATCATATGTTGGATTAACATCAGCAAAAGAATTACTTCCTAAAAACAATATTAAAAACATTAAAAATAATTTTTTTATCATAATTTTACTTTGCTTCCAAACCATATAACCTAATTCTAATTTCACCATCAACAGCAGTAATAATATTGCCTGTGTTAAGTGTTTTTATAAAATCATCATTAATTTTTCTAGTTCTCTTTAAACTAATATCTTGAACAATTATAAAACATCCAACATCTCTTTTTAGATTATCTAAAAAATTTAAAACATCAATATCTGTAATAGTGCTAAATTTTATGAATGCAACTGTTGTAAAAACTTTAACATTTTGTTTTTCAAATGCACCAGCGGTAAGAATTAAGGGTGAAAAACTAACTGATACATTAACTAATTTACTATCTTTAGCAATTTGTAAGATTGTTGCATAAGTATTAGTAGTATTAATTCCAGTTAAAGCCCTTTGTTCTTTGGATAATTCTTCATTCCAAATTTTTATATAATTTTTTGCCGCAATAGATTTATTTATAATATCATTAATTTGAGTAGATATGACTAAATTTTGTTTTTCTAAAACATTTATTTTTTGTTGCAAAAAAATTTTTTTCTGGGAATAGAAATTTAGCAGTAATAAAAAGACAATTAAAAAAATAATAGATATAGAAAGAGACACGGTAATTTTGCTAAATAACCTGTTTATTTTGCTCATCTTTTTTATTATTTCTTTTGTTTTTGTTTCTTCCTGCATATATCTTTTATTTTCCTTCTGTAATGTCTATTTTAATCGGATATGTATAATATTTATTATCAAAATTAATATCAGTAGGCATTTTAGTAATGGAAATTAACTCATTTTTAAAAATACTTCTAAGTTTTGAATTTAACTCATCATATTTTGTAAATAATTTATTAGCATTACCATCTGGATTTAATAAACCAACATTATAAGTTATCTTAGCAACAACTTTATCAGAAATATTTTGATAATCAAATTTATCTAATGCCCATTTAAGATCATAAGTCAAACTCAAATCACCTTGAGCTTTATAAAAGTTATTAAAATTAGTCATCGGATTAATATAATTAATATTTATAATATCTCTAATGGAACCAACATCTACAATTTTATCAACTTCTTTCGATTCCATACCAAATTCTTCTTTCGATTTGCTCTGTAAAATTATTTTATTGTTTTCTAATTTTTTTTGTAAAAAAGAAATTTTTGAATTAAATCTTATACTTATAATTGTAAAAATTAGACTAGTAACAAAGCAAATTAAAAAAGAAATTACAACAAGCTTTTTAAAAAAATTAGCTAAAACGGTTAAGTGAAAAATAATATTGATTTTTTTATTACTAAATCTAACTTTATGTCTATTTTTAAATATAAATGCATCTAAAAGAAGATCTGAAAACTCCTCAGCTTTATCAAATTTTTTACCAAGTTTTAAAGCTTTTGCAGCTTCATATACAGTAAAAAATAAAATTTTGGCATTTTCAACTTTTAAACTTTGCATTCCTTTTTTAGATTCAGAACCACCAACGGTTATAATAACAAGTTTATCAAATGTAAAATCGGCATCAAATCGTTTAATATATTCACTCGTTCTAATTATATCATTGTTTGCAACTTCACCCAAAGTGCTATTATTATTAGATGCTTCAGTAGTTGTGGCATCAAGAGAAATCAATCTTGTAAAAGCTAAATTATTATTGTACATAACAATCTGCCTTAAATCGCTAACTTTATTATTTAAAGTTATTAGAATCCATTTATTTTTTGTTTTTATAAGGTTCTTCATTCCACTAGAAATCAGTAACTGTTTTGTAAAATCGACCATTTCTAAAGGAATCATATAAATTCCTAATAAATTATTTTTTATTGTTTCAAAATAACTTAACCATTCTTTTAAAGGCGAATCTGTACTTGCAGAAACAAACAAGTAAACGCTTTTTTTATCTACTTTATTTTTATATAAAAACTTTTTATATTTTAAATCATTTTTCGGAATTTCATTCTCAAATCGCCTATTAGCTATTCTAATTAAATCGAAATAATTCAAATGCGGAAAAATCTTATAGTTATAATTTTGAGCAACAGTATCGAGTATTATATATGTATTACATTTACTATTCCTATGAAAAAAATTATTTACAACATCTATATTATCGTGATTCAATACCTCCAAGAATAACTGATCTAAAATAGTATTACCTTGCCTAAGAGATAAAATAACCCCTTTATTTCCTAAATTAATGGCAATGACTTTTTTCATAAAACTATTTTATTTCTTTTTTAATAATACTTTATATTTTCAAAAAATCTACAAAATATTATTTTATATGATTAATAATTAAAAAATAGATTTTGAAAGTATAACCAATAAAGCTACAAATGGAGCTACTACTGTTAGTCCATCAACTCTATCCATTACGCCACCATGTCCAGGTATTAAATTCCCGCTATCTTTTACATTAAAATATCTTTTAAATTTAGATTCTATCAAATCACCGATTTGTTCTAGAACTGCCATAAATCCACTTAAAATTATAAAGAATAAAGCATTTTCTTTAAAAAGAACAGAACATAATAATCCAATAAACATACTAGCTACAACGCCACCAGCCAAACCAGACCAAGTTTTCTTAGGGCTTATTGTTGGAGCTAATTTTGGACCACCAAATGTCATTCCAACTATCATAGCAGCAGTATCAGTAGTCCAAACAACTAAAAATAACCAAAGTATTATGTCAGATCCATTTGCCATTCCTCTTATAAATATCAAAGAAATACATGGTAATATTATGTAACCAAGACCTATAAATCTCCATTTGTTAGTTTCATCTTCTGATCTTGCTATTGTAATCCATTCAAATGCCATTAGAATTGCAACAGCCAACATACATAAATTAAAAATTATTATAGAACTGTAAAGAACAATTACTGCCAATATACCTAAAATAATAGCTGGAACAACTCTATCTTTTAAATAATCTGGTAATAAATTTAAAATCTTATCAAAAATATTTTGACTTTTTTCCTTAATATCATCAACAACAATTTCAACATCATTTACTTTTTTTGCCCCACTATTTTTTTTATTATTTTCCGCCATATCTTCTTTCCCTCTTTTTAAAATTATTAATAATGTCACTCAATAAATCTTTGTCAAATGCTGGCCAAAACATATCAGTGAAGTAAAATTCAGAATAAGCCATTTCCCATAATAAAAAATTACTTATTCTATTATCCCCCCCAGTTCTAATAATTAAATCTGGATCTGGAATATTTCCATAGTAAAGATTATTCTTGAATGTCATTTCATCTATATCTTCAATGTCAATAATCCCATTTTTTACTAATTTGCATAATTTTTTAGTAGTATCTAAAATTTCCGTTCTTCCACCATAATTAAATGCAATATTTACATACAAAACATCTGAATCTTTTGTTTCTAATTCCAGCTTTCTTATATCTTCTATGATATCTCTATCTATATTATTTTCTATGCCAATCCATTTAATTTTTATACCTTTCCTTAAAAAATCATCCCTTTTGGATTTTAAATATTGTCTTAACAAAGACATAATATCATCTATTTCTTGTTTATTTCTCTTCCAATTTTCGGTAGAAAAAGCAAAAAGTGTTAAATATTTTATACCAAATTCAACACACCAATCCATAGAATCGCCAAGTCTTTTAGCTCCTTCGTTATGACCTTCTCTAACAGTTTTTCCAACTTGTTTAGCCCAGCGTCTATTACCATCCATTATAATAGCTAAATGATTTAATTTATTTACTTCTTCTTCCATATTTGTTTATATCTTTAAAATTCCATCTTCTTTTTCTGAAGCCATTTCATCAATTTTTTTTACATATTCATCAGTTAAAGTTTGAACTTTATTTTCAAATTTTTTAACTTCGTCCTCAGAAAAATTAGCCTTTTGTCTTTTTACAGTATCCAAAGCATCTCTTCTATCATTTCTTATAGAAATTTTTTTATCTTCACTATATTTTTTAATAAGTTTTACAAGTTCTTTTCTTCTTTCTTCTGTTAATTTTGGAACATTAACTCTGATAATTGTCCCATCAACTTTTGGCGAAAGACCCAAATTAGCATTTACAATAGCCTTCTCAATAGGATTAATCATTGATTTATCCCAAGGTTGAATCGAAATTGTGGACGAATCTGGAACTGAAACATTTGATATTTGACTTAATGGAACAAAATTTCCATATGCTTCTACCCTTACCGCATCCAATAAACTAGAATTTGCTCTTCCAGTTGACACACTATTCAAATCTTTTTTAAAAGATTGAATAGTTTTTTCCATTCCTTCTTTTGCTTTGCTAAATATACTATCCATTATAAATCATAAAATTAATGATAACTGCTTTTAAATTTAAATTATTTTATCAAAGTGTCAATATAAAAATGAATTAGAAAGATAATATATAAAATACAAGCTGTTTGACAAAATTATTTAAAATACAAAATATGATTATATATTTCAACCAATAGTAAAATTAGTATTATATAATGGTGCCGTTAGTGAGAATCGAACTCACGACCCCTTCCTTACCAAGGAAGTGCTCTGCCACTGAGCCATAACGGCATAGACGGATAAAATATATAGAATATTTTCAAATAATCAATAAAAAAATGAAAATAACTAAATTACAAAGATATCAGCTGAATTAAATGGTACCCTCGGTCAGACTTGAACTGACACGCCGTGAAGCAATAGATTTTGAGTCTATCGTGTCTACCATTCCACCACGAGGGCATAAGATGGGGTATGAGATGGGATTCGAACCCACGACCAACGGAATCACAACCCGCTACTCTAACCAACTGAGCTACACATACCATCACTATATCAGCAATATTAATATATAAATTTTTTTTAGTCAAGCAATTAAATTGCAAATTAAAAATTTTATATACCTTACGGATTCAGATTTTTTATCATAAATCGAATGTTTTTAATAAATGCTAATTAAAAATTATATAGCAGATTTAAAATCATTTTGCACGACTTCCAGTTTCTTTTTTCCCATTAAGAAAAGTATTTAAACCTTTTTCATTTATTTCACATAATACATCATAGAATACCTGATTTTCTTCTAATATTATTTCGTAAGTTTTTTGTATTTTTTTACTATGATTAAGTACATATAATGCTGGATCAAGAACTTTTATTGTTAAAACAGTTTGATTACTGTCATTTAAAGTTGAAGAACATACAAACGGCATTTCTACATTCTCTTCTCCATTTGGATACCTTATTTCATCGGGAATACAAGACACATGAGTTTTTGCTTCCTGTTCAGTTTTTGCACTTTGACCCAACGCTATTCTTCTAGCTTCTTCTTGATTTATTTTTTCTGTAGTTGACAAATGAGTACCATTTTCTGCCGTTTTAGCAAGAACAAGATATCTTCTTGTTGAATCTTCTAGCCTTTCAAAACAACTAATATCACAACCATCACTTATTGTTTCTACATATAAATCAGCTCTTCCAGATATAGTTTTTGCTTTTTTTCTTATATCTCCTTTTCTTTGTTCTTCCGAGACTTGTGCCTTATCAATAATATCTTCAGCAATTGCATCATAATTTTCTAAATCACTACTAGATAATGAAGGGGTAGCCGAATTTGTTTTATCAACACTTGTAGAATCATGACTAGCATCATCAAGATCTAGATCTTCAGAAGATGGTGTAATTTTTTCACTATGATTTCCACTTTCAGGTGTTTTAGGTATTTTTTCAACTTCTGGCTTTTTTCCTTCCTTGCTAGAAGCCAAACTAGATTCTTCTGAACTGTCAATATCACTCTTTTTTTTGTCAGGAGTTTTATTTTTAAATGCGGCATATGTTGCCATACCAACCCCTAAAACAGCAGGTAAAACCATTGCTCCTAAAAATGAAGAACTACCTGACTCAGAATCTTTTCCATCAACCACAATAGTATTTGTAAAATTTGCGGAATCTCTTACGGATTCCTCTATTACTGCTTGTGGTTGAGGTACTTGTTGTGGCTGCACTCCACTTTGTAACGATAGAGTTGATAATTCTACAATATTTACTGGTGTTGGTGAACTATCAGTTATTAGCATATTAGGTAGTGACTGAGGATATTGAGGCGCATCACGATATAGTACTAGTGAATAAGCAACTGAATTTGTTTTATTAATACTTGTAGAATCATGACTAACATCATCAATATCTAGATCTTCAGAAGATGGTGTGCTTTTGATACTAGAGTTTAGTTTAGGAGAGTCAGCACTGCTAGATACTTCACTTTGTAACGATGGAGTTGGTAATGAAGAATCTACACTGATATTTCTAGGCAAAGGTGATATTTGATCTAATGATAGCTTTTGCTGTGGTAATGATACAGGGATATCTGGAGAAATAGGTATAATTCCTGCGATATTTGCTGATACTAAAATAGGCAATTCAGATTGTCGTTGTGATAAGACAACTTCATCGTCTCTTGGCAACAATCCACTAATATGCTGTTGTGGTAATTCAACTGACATTTGGTGTTGAATAACTTGATTACTACTTAACGACCCCATATGTTGTTGTAAACTAACAACAACCTCATCACCTCTTGGTACTTCTGGTATTATCGGCATTTTAGGTAATAATTGAGGATATTGAGGCTCTCTAACAACAAATGTACTTATAGCTGTTGAGCTACTGATATGACGATATGGTACTAGTGGAAAAGTTAAACCATCCACATTTCTTAAAACTAATTGTTGTTGCAATATCCCTAAATAATCTTGTAAACCAAAACCAAAAAAATTACCATCTCCTGAAATTGCATTACTTGAAGGATATGATGGATATACTGGTATAATTCCGCTACCAAAATTAATAGGATTATATACTGTTAAAGCTGTTGAATAACCAAAAGTACTATTAACCATGGCTGCTGCAGTCGGTAGAAAACCACCAGATACAGCAAGTAGAGGCAAAAGTAATTTTTTTAGAGAAAAAGAATAGGGACGAATTTTATGAGAAGGCAACTCTTCTTCCGCAGGTTTGTCTTTTTTCTGTTTTTTGTCATCTATTACCTCATCTTCATCACCTACTTCTTCGTATTCTTCATATGTTTCCTTATCTTCCTCATTTAATTCAAGACCGTGTTTTTTAAGCTCAGAAAGATATAATGAAAATTCTTGTTGTGTTGTTCGTGCAAAAAGTAATGTTAAATCATCTTGAGGTTTTCTTTTTATCAAAAGATCGTATCTATTACTTTCATTTGCCAAGCTAAGCAATTTTTGTAGAAAATCGTTAAATATTTTCACTTCCCATTGACTTAACTGTCTTCCACTACACTTAGCATTAAATAACAATACAAATTGGTTAACTTCATCCTTAATTCTTCTTTTCTTTTCTTCATTAAATTGTTTAAGAACTTGCTCTGAAAAATCACTACTACTTTTAAAAGGATTTAGCCAATCAAATCGACTAGTATGAGATTCTTCTTCGACTGGAAAACTAAAAGACTGCTCTTCAGTTCCCTCAGAATATTCCTCTTGAAGTTCCTTTTGTGAAAGATCTCTAAATGGTAATTCATCTGATAATTGACGATTGTTCTGTTCGTCAAGTGCTTGTCTTTGAATTTTTTCACTATCTTCAACAACATCTGTAGGAATTACTGATAATTGCGACAAATTAGCATCTAACTGTATTATTTTTTCAACTTGATCAACACTTGGAGCTTTTTCTTGTTGCGCCATTTTTTTTGAAATTAAATCTTTAAAAGAAGTATATTCTCCAAACTGTCTCTCTAAAAAACTATTTAAACCATCAGCACCTTCAGAGTTAACTTTAAATGAATCATCACAATCTTCTTGAAAAATTTCTTGTCCATCAATTTCAATTGATAAATAAAAAGCATCATATGCACGCATAAAATGGAAATATGTATCACTTCTAAATTTACCTTTTACCGAAATTTTAATTTCTGGTTTTATATTTGGTTGTGATTTTATTGTAAAGAAAGTATCACCAGACTTTTCTTTTCTATGATCCTCCAAAGTGAATGCATCACTTCCTAAATTTTCCAACAATCTTTCGCTTCTAAAAGGCATAATTTTTTCTCATTTATAAAAGCATTAATAAATATTTGCTAATGCTTGACTTATTAATAATTTTTTCTATCTTTTACTATATATGATAAATAATTAAAATGCAAATGTCTGATTTAAAAGATGCGTTAAGTAGAGTAATTGTTCCAATTAATAAAGAAGGATATTTTATTATAGCTGTTAGCTGTGTTGTAGCTTTTTTATTAATGTTGATTACCAATGTTCTAGGATGGATTGGCATTATATTGGTATGCTTTATAGTTTATTTTTTTAGAGATCCAGAAAGAGTTATTCCAGATGATAAAAATTTAGTTTTAGCATCAGCTGATGGTATTGTTGATCAAATAGAAGAATCTGTTTCTGCACCAGAGGGTTTGGGTGTTGAAAAAAATAAAAAGTTTCAGAGAGTTAGCATCTTTTTAAATACATTCAATGTTCATGTTCAAAGAATTCCGATGGAGGGAGTAATTGAAAAAGCTGAATATATTCAAGGTAAATTTTTAAATGTAACAAATGATAAATATCATAATAATAATGAAAGAGAAATTTGTTTAATGAAAAAAGAACAAGGT
>JAQTXT010000038.1 GCA_028688645.1 Rickettsiales bacterium | reverse complement strand
TAATTTTAATACAGGAAAATTTACAAATAAAATCAAAAGATATTTTACAAAATAATATAGAAAATATATTACTTTCAGTTGCTGCCTCATTTCCAAAAAATATCAATTGGATAAATCTAAAAGATACTAAATGGGTTAGTCCTTTAAGAAATATTTTATGTTTATTTGATAATGATATTTTACATTTTAGTTTTTGCAAAATAAAAAGTAATAACTTCACTTATGGGCATAAAATATTAATAGGATTAAATAAGAAAATAGAAATAAATAGTTTCGATGATTATAAATCAAAAATGGAAGCTAATTTTGTTATTTTCGATCAAAATGAAAGAGAAAATATTATAGTAAGCAAAATACTAGATATAGAAAATAAACTAAGCTTGTCAACTTGTGGAATTGATAAAACCGATTTCAAACAAAATCTAATAAAAAAAATAGTAAATACGACGGAATATCCAGATGTATTTTGTGCGGAGTTTGATAAAGAGTTTTTAAAATTACCAACTATGATAATTACTACGGTTATTTGTAGTAACTATGAATGTTTTTGTTTAAAAGATGAATCCCAAAATTTGTTTTCAAATAAAATTATATCATTTGCAAACACTAAGATAGATAATAAAAAAAATCATGCGATACTAAATGGTTTAGAGGATGTCATTAATAATAAATTATCCTTTACAAGTCTTAAGTTAACAGAATTTTTATCAGAGAATGTTGATACTAAAATAAACAAATTAAAACAATTAAAATATCATAAAAGTTTTGGATCGGTGTTTAATAAAGTAGAAAGAATAATAGAATTATCAAAATTTATATGTTTATGGATGTCACATTGTGATTTATTAACCACAGAAGAAGCAGCTAAATTATGTAAAATAGATTCTGCTACAATATTGACAAAAGATAATCCTATATTAAAAGGATATTTATCATCTTATTATGCTGAAGTGAATTCATATCCGAAAGAAGTCTGTGAAGCGATTGGTGAATATTATGAACCAAGAAATGTTCGAGATCCAATTCCAACCACGGATGTAGGAAAAGTTATATCTTTAGCTGGAAGAATTGATAATATAATAATGCTTTTTATTATGAATGAACAATCTAATAGCTCTGAAGACCCCTATGGTATAAGAAAAAATATAACAACTGTTATAAAAATATTGGCTGAAGGAGAAATATCTATACCATTTCAAGTTTTAGTTCTTAAATCAATAAGCCTCTTCAAAACTGGTATATATAAAAATAATAATGAAACAAAAATAACTGTAAAACAAAAAATAAATCAAATCAAAGAGGATATTACGGATCTTTGCAGAGAAAGGTTTGCTAGTTTTTTAAAAGATTGTGGATATAAAGATAATATTATATCATTGATATTTAGTAAAGAAAATAAACAAGGCAAACCCACACTTAATGTGTATACATTATATAAAAAATTAAGTGTTGTTAATGATTATATAGAAAAAAATCCAGAAAAAATTTTAGTTATAAAAAATACATATAAAAGAATAAAAAGGATATTAATTATTTCAAAAATTGAGAAAAAAATACCATTATTTATTAAGTTAATAAGAAAATTACATAAAAAAACGAAGAATGAAAATTTATTAACTGTAAATATTAAAGATCTCAAAATTGATATAAGAAGAGAAAATAAACTTCAGAATTACACTTTGTGTTTGGATTTATTATATGATTTTTCTGTTTTATTAAACGAATATCTTGGAAAAAATTTGATTATAACAAAAAATATAAGTGAAACAAATACAAAATTATATTTAATGTATAAAGCAAAAAATATATTTGATAATTTTTTATATTTTTAAATAAATAATTAAAAAATCAAAGTTATTTAAAGTCTAAATTGTCTACTATAGTATTTTACTAAACTAGACTAGGTTAGTTTTTAATGTTTAATACAATTTTAAAAACAGAGTTAAAACCACTCTGACATTTTGCCAAATATTTTATATAATAGACCCAATATAGAATGATAGATAAGTAACATTGGGACACGGAGGCATATAAATTGCAATTTATTGATTAAATTGCCGTCCCAATGCTGTGTTAATTTCCCTATTGGGTTATTAACTATAGTTATGTTATAAAGCAATTTTTAGTTGTCAAGTCTTTTTAAGAGTATTAGTTGTTATTTTTGAATTTTGCAATTATAATATAGCTATAGTTTTTTGATTATGTTAGTCTTGACAGGAAATTGAAACTTTTCCATTTGCTATATAAGTTTTTCCTTCAAGCTCTAAATCTATTAGATTTACATTTAGTATATTTATATTAATATTCAAATCTGAGCTCAATAATTCAATTTCTATAGGAGTATGATTTAATTTTAATAAAATTTTTTCCTTTATTGTTTTACCGTCAAAATCTATTTCTTTTTCCTCAAAAATATTTTCTTCATTTTCAAAATTATCTTGCTGAATATTTATTTTATTTTGTTTGCCTAAACCAAATATGGTATTTATGTTGTCTTTCATTGATAGTGAATTTTGATAATTAATATTTTCTTGATAGTTTTGTAAATTTTCTAAAACATCATCGCAACTTGTTATTATTGTAGCTCCCTCTTTAATTAATTTATTGCATCCATCAGATCTCTCGTCATATGGGTTTCCAGGAACAACTAGTAATTCTCTGTTTTGTTCTAATGCTTGTCTTGCTGTATGAATTGTACCAGATCTAATTCCTGCTTCTATTATAATTACCGCTCTAGATAAACCAGAAACAATTCTATTTCTCGACGGAAAGTTTTCGGCTTTTGGTGTTGAGTTGAAAGGAAATTCGGATATTATTAATCCTTTATTTTTTATTTCATAATATAAATATTCATTCCCTCTTGGATAAATATTATCAATTCCGCCGCCAAGTACCGCGATAGTTCCAGTGTTTAAACCTCCAGTATGTCCTGCTGTATCTATTCCACTTGCAAAACCAGATGTTATTACAAAACCTTTTTCTCCTAATTCTTTTGCTAATTTTGTTGCAAAATTACATCCATTAGAAGATGCATTTCTTGAACCTACTATTGCAATGGACTCCTTATTTAATAATTCTAGATTTCCCAATGTTGTTAAAATTGGTGGAAAATCATTAATTTCTCTTAACAATTGTGGATATTCTTTATCTATATAAGTGATAATTTTTGCACCAATCGTGGAACATGCAACTATTTCCCTTTCTATTTCTTCTTTTGTTGCTAAAACTATTGGAGCTTTTAATTTATTATATGCATTGTTGAACTTGTCTATATTTTGTATTGCTGTTTCAAAATCGCCAAAGAAATTAAGAAGTTTAAAAAAAGTTTTAACCCCTACATTCTTACTTCTAAATAATCTTAAAATATTATAATTTTTTTCCGACAGCATAAAAATCAACTTCGCATTTCAATCAAATAATAAAAATTAAAAAATAAAAAACAACAACTAATTTATATTTTTGTAGGTTTAAACAACTTAAAGTATATAATAATATGTTGCATTAAAAATACAAATTAATTTAATGTATAAAATTATGCTTTATTTTTATAATTCTGTAGCTTTTTATTCAATTCTTCATCATCAAAAACAAATAAAGGAATATTATTTATGATTTCCATAGGGATAGAATATTGCTTTTCATAAAGAACAGCAACACCTCCAAAATATGCTTCATTTTCAAAATCAAAACCTAATAATTTAGCATATTTTTTTACTATTTCTTCAGTTTTTGCCTCAATTTCTATATAATTTTGCAAAAAAGGCCAAGTATCAATAACAACCTCAACTTCTTTATTTCTCCAAATTTCTCTCATTGTTTCTTGATATGAAACTTCAAAATAATTTGTTTTGGTTATAAGTTCGCAAGCACTTTCAAAACTACTAACTTCAATTTCAACTTCTTCAATATCATTAATACCTTTTCCAGATATTGATTTATAAGTCATTGTGATTTTTTTGCCTTCATCTCTGACTCTAATCCAAGTTCCATCTTTATGATTTTCACAATGAAAGCATTTTCTTTTCATCAAATGTTCTTCTTCAATAAGTTTAAGACCAATATTAGATAAATTTTTTCTAATACTTTCTTTATTATATATAAAAAACTTTGCTTCGATTTCTTTTGCCATGTTAAATGAACTTTACTTCTTTTATATTACAAACATTTTTCAAGTCTTCAATTAAACCACTATCATTTTTAATTTTATCATTTAATGAGCTTTGAATTTTCACCTCTTCAATTAATTCTTTTATTGAAATATTTTTTTCAGATTTTTCTTTTCTAACATTTGCTATTGTATCCAAAACAACTTTTCCAATTTCTTCAATATCTTTGTTTTCAACAAAATTTTCAACCTTAGCACAATTGCTTCTTGAGGAAATTGATTTAGTTTTATTAAACTCATTTTCATATATACAAGAATAAATTTCATCACAAATTGTGGGAACGAATGGAGCAAACAATTTCAATATCGCATTGAATGTATAATAAATTGTTCTAATCGCACTTTGTTGACTTTTATCAATTTTTTCTTTTTCTTCTTTTGACAACTCAACACCTTGATATTTCAGGCCATTAGCACCATAACATCTAACTTTTACTATTTCTAAATAGTTATCGCAAAAATCATTCCAGAATAAGCTGTCAATTACTTCAAGTGCTTTGCCATATTCATAATTTTCAAGTGCTTTTGTAGTTTGGTTTATTGTTGAATAGACTTTTGAAATTAACCACTTATCAATAGTTTCAAAAATTAAGCCGTTTGAAATATCATCTTTAGCTGTTATAGTTTTTCCAACTAGATTTTCAAAATTCATTTCAGCGAATTTTGCACTATTAAACAATTTTGTGATTAATTTTTGACCCATTTTAATCATATCTGTTGAATAGTTAGTATCAGTTCCTAATTGAGAACTCAAGGCCCAATACCTCACTGCATCTGCGCCAAATTCATTTATAGTTTTAACTGGATCAACACCATTTCCTTTTGACTTTGACATTTTTGTTCCATCACTAGCCAAACAAAAACCATTAACAAATATATTTTTCCACGGAATAGTATTTTGATGTAAATGAGCCTTAGCCAAAGTGCAGAATGCCCAAGTTCTAATAATATCGTGTCCTTGAGTTCTTAAATCAAAAGGTAAATTCAAAATTTTAGCCCTTTCTTTATCGCAACTTAAATCTTCCGTAATCGCTTGTATTGATAATTGAGGACTGACAGAAGAAGTCATCCAAGTATCAAAAACATCGGTTTCGCCAACAACTTCATCAGCTGTATAACCTTCTGGCAAATCAACAGTTGGATCTACTGGTAATTGTTCCACAGATGGCAAAATTACGCTACCATCTTTTTTAGAATACCAACAAGGCACTGGAACACCAAAAAATCTTTGTCTTGAAATAGTCCAATTCCAATTCAAACCATCAATCCAACTATGGATTCTTCCTTTCATCCATTCTGGGTGCCAATTAACTTCATCAGCCTTTTTATGCAAATCTTCTTTCATATCCAAAACATTGATATTCCATTGGCTTTTAACCAATATTTCAAGCGGACTCTTTGATCTTTCACCAACTTTAACAGTATGAATAATTTTTTCAGGTTCTCTAGTGATTTTTCCTTCTTCCTTGAGAATCTCTAATATTTTGTCTCTAGCTTTATCAGTAAATAAGCCACTTAATTGCGATTTATATTTTTCATCAATTTCAGAAACATTATCAAAATATAAACAGCCTTTTTCATTAATTATTATTTTCAAAGGAAGATTATATTTTTTATATTTTTCAACATCAGCTGTATCACCAAAAGTGCAACACATCATCACACCTGTTCCTTTTTCTTTGTCTACGCTTTCGTCAAACAATATAGGAACTTCAACACCTAGTGGAGTAATAACTTTCTTGCCTAAATATTTGTCTTTGTCGTCTGGGTGCGCGAAGACTGCAATACAAGCGGGTAATAATTCTGGACGAGTTGTCATTATTTCTAATGTGGTAATATTATTTTTATTTTTGCATACTTCCTTTGTCTCGCTTATAAACCTTTTATTTTCATTTCCATTAAAAAATACTTTTAAGCTTTCTGTTAATACTTTTATATTATCAATATTGTAATATGAAAGGAAATTCTCTAATGAAATTGAGAATTCAGTATTATTTTTGTGATTATGAACACTAAATCCTTTATCATTATTCCTAGTAAATCCTAATGAATTATTATTTACTATAAAATTAAGAACCAAATTCTTAAAAATGTTCCAACCATTTTCATTTTTTAATAGAAAATTTTTATCAACATCCGCACATTCGAACTTCAAATAATTCATTTGGCTTTCTTTGTCTGCATCTTCCGCTTCAGTTTGTGCCAAAGCTGTTTGATCTACTACATCCCATATTATAGGTTCTTCCTTCCTATACATTATAGTTTCTCCATTACTATATATCTTCTTTTTGTTGTATAAATCTAAAAAGGACATTTGTGAAACTTTTCTTGCTGTTGGGGAAATTGTTCTGTATGTTGCATCAAAATCAAATGAGTAATTCATTTTAATGAATTCATCTTTCATAAATTCTTCGGCATCTTGAATTTCTTTGTCGCAAATTTTTACAAATTCCTGCCTATCCATTGATTTACTTTTTTTGCCAATCTTTTTTTCAACATATCTTTCTGACGGAAGTCCATTGTCATCAAAACCAACTGGATAAAATACATTTTTACCAAGCATTCTTTGAAATCTTGCTATTGTATCCATTTGTGAATAACCGAAAATATGTCCCATATGCAAAGCGCCAGAAACATGTGGCGGTGGTGTATCTATTGAATAGATATGTTCCCTTTTTGTATCATTCCAATCAAATTTAAAAATGTTGGCTTCTTGCCAATATTGTTGCCATTTTTTTTCAATTTCTGCAAAATTGTATTTTTTTTCTAATTTTTTCATTTAATTAACTAATGAAGTTGCCACCTTACTTGCAAAAATGTAATTAATTTTATATTAAAAATCAAGAATTTATTGGAATTAGTAATATTGGCTGCCACATTCCATTATTATTATAATTTTTAACGACTAACCCATATAATTGAATTATTATTAAATCATAAAAAATTGTAATTGGTACATTTGCAAAACTGAAAATAATAAATGTAATAACTTGTTTTTAATAAAATAAATAATATTTTCAAACTAATAGTATTTTGAACCAAATCAAATTGATTTCTTATGTTTAGCTTTAGAAGAATGTTTACTGTTGCAAGAAAAGAAACGGTTGAAATGTTTAGAGATCGAATTAGGATGGTTGCGAATTTTGTTGTACCTATAATTGTGATGTTTATATTTTCAAGTGGTTTAAATCTTGATATAAAAAATTTACCATTTATTGTATTGGACTTTGATAATTCAACAGAAAGCAGAAAATATATAGATGCTTATAGTAATTCTGAATATTATAACTACTTAGGAAATGTCAATTCCGAAGCTGAGGCTGACAAACTTTTAAAACAAGGAAAAGTAAAATTTTATATAGATATACCAGCTGATTTTGCTAGACAACTATTATCTGGAAAAGGAACACAAGTTGGTGTATTTGTTGATGGAACGCTGCCATTTAGAGCTGAGAGTGCTAGGGGATATATAATGGGAACAAATGCGATTTATCTGAATAATAGATTAATTGAAGATTATGGTAAAACCAGTGATATAATTAATTATAAAATCAAGAGTAGATATTGGTATAATCAAGCGGCAGAAAGTAAATTTTCTTTTGTACCAGGTGTTATAGTTATTATTTTAATATCTATTCCAGCTATTATGGTAACTTTGTCTATCGTTAGAGAAAAAGAAGCAGGAACAATTACAAATTTTTATGCTACACCATTGACAAAATTAGAATTTTTACTCGGTAAGCAAATAATTTATGTTTTAATATTCTTTATAATTTATTTAATTTTAGTTGGTATTACTATATTTTTTTATGAAGTTCCAATCAAAGGTAGTTTTTTAATGCTTACAGCCACTGCAATTTTATATATTTTTTCAACAACTGCTATTGGTTTGTTAGTATCATCATTTGTAAAAACTCAAATAGCGGGATTACTCATAACTTTAATTATGACAATGATTCCAGCATTTACATACTCAGGGCTTTTAATACCAATTTCTAGTTTAAATGATAGTGGACAATTCATGGCTATGTTATATCCTGTATCACACTTCATGGATACAACAGTTGGCGTATTTACAAAAGATTTACCAATGCATTCAATGTTACCAAATTTTGTTTGGATAGGATTGTTTTATGTGGTGGTTATGAGTTGTTGTGTTTTGTTGTTAAAGAAACAGGAGAAATAAATTCTTAATTTTTAAATAAAAATGGACTTCTATTTTTTTTTATTTAATTATATTAACATTATGCATTAACATTATACTTTAATTATATTATTATTAGCAGTGAATTAATTGGAAAAATATGAAACTTCATTTAGAAAATATTGGAAAAATTAAAAAAGCTGATATTGAGATTGGTGGTTTGACTGTGTTGGCTGGTGAGAATGATACAGGAAAATCTACTGTGGGAAAGGTTTTATTTAGTATTATAAAGGGCATAGCTAACCCAAATATTTATAATGAAAATAATATTTTTCTATTAAAAAGAAGATTGAGAAATTTAATGTTATTTTCTCCAGATAAACTGGAAGCTGATTTGGAAAATGATTTTGATGAAATTAGAGAAATATTATCAGAAGGAATCTTTACAGATTTAACAAAAAGTAAAATATGTAATTTTATAAAAAAAATCAGCTCTACTTTTAATGAAAAAAATATTCGTGCGTCTAAAATATTTATTGAAAGAAGAGCTGGTGAAATAAAGAGAGTAGAAGATTTAATTGATGACATTTTTACTTCAGATAAGAAACACAAACTTGAAAAAACATTTAAAAAAATTTTTAAGGCTGAGTTTAAAAACGATTTAATAAATAAGTACTCTAAATATGCAAATATAAGATTGGTGGAAAATGAAAAAATAATATTAGATATTAATCTAAATAAAGTTGATAATGATTTTGAAGTAAAGATAAACAAAATTATAGAAAGATTTATTTTTAATGATATTACTCTTACAGAAACACCAGCATATATAAATTTATCAGAATTAATAGGTAGTTCCAATACAATATTAAATCCAATGTTTAATAGAGGTGTTATATTCGAAGATGGAAATGTAATTCAATTGCACCTAAAAGATTTAATAATAAAATTAAGAAGATTTAGTAAATTTCAATTAGATGATTTGGAAAAATGGGTAAAACCAATAATAAAAAATATGCAAGAAATTGTAGGTGGTAGTTGGGATTTTGATATTGAGCAAAGGGAATTTTATTTTAAACCAATAACTAATTCAAAGACAGTTTCTTTTAGTGGTTGGAATGTAGCTTGTGGTGTTAAATCTTTAGGCATAATTGAAATGCTATTACGAGGTGGTGATATAATTTCTTCAGATAAACCATTAATTATAGATGAACCAGAAGTTCATGTTCATCCAGAGTGGCAAATAAAATATGCAGAAGTATTAGCTGAATTAGTAAAAAATGGTATACCAGTTATTGTTAGCAGTCATAGTAATGTTTTTATACAAGCACTATTAAACGAAGTTGAGAGAAAAAAATTAGATAATAAAAGTAATTTTTATTTCGGTAAAAAAAATAATGATGGAACTTCGGATTTTAAACTTCAAAAAGATAATTTTGATGATATTTTTGATTCTTTTTTAAAACCACTTTTAGAGACAATCAATAAAAAGTAAGTTATGGAAGAATTAAGATTCAAGTGTCTTGAAAAGTATAAAAATAAAAAAGCCTGTGAAACTTGTGATACTTATATTGGGAATTATAGAGGTATACAAATTGACGAGTTTTGTAATAACGAATGTTTAAAAGAAAAACAAAATTTATTACATGCGGAAGAAATAAAAAAAGATATAAATCCTAATTCTTCCTGTTGTGATGCAATATATTTTTATGAAAATAACAATATAGATTTTATAGAATTTAAAGATATCGTTGCTGATACTATTGAAAAAATTAATAACAAAAAAAAATTAGAAGATTTTCCAACTAATGAAGTTTTAATCAAAAAAAAGAATGGACAAACTGATATTTTAAATACTATACACAAAGTTGATAATTTAGAAAAATTTATTAAAAATATTATTCTAGTTTTAAGTACTAAATTATTGAACATTTCTAGTAAAAGTGTAAAAAATATTCCCAATGGAAATATTATATTAGAAATTATCATAACTTGCAAAGCTAAAATTGATAGTCAAATAATAAATAGTAAAAATAATAGAAGAATGGAAAAATTGTTGGTATATACTTGTGATGATTTTCAAAAATATTTATCAAATTTAAAATAATATGTCAAAATCAGTCTTTATTTGTCAATCTTGCGGTGCAGTGCTAAAGAAATGGTCTGGTCAATGTCCAGAATGTGGCGGATGGAATAGTGTAAATGAAGAAAAAGAAGAGGGTGGTTTAATTACTCATAATGAAGCAATTGGGAAAATCAAAAAAGAAGATGGAAAAACTCTAACCTTTGAAGCCCTTGATAAAGAAATAAAAGAATCTCCTAGAGAAATTGTTGGAATTAGTGAGTTGGATAGGGTTTTGGGTGGCGGACTTGTTAAAGGTTCGGCTGTTTTGATAGGTGGTGATCCCGGTATTGGAAAATCAACGTTGCTTTTGCAAACTTTGTGTTCTCTTGCAAATAATGGTGTCGCTTGTATGTATATTTCTGGTGAGGAAAGTACTAATCAAGTCAGAATTAGAGCTGATAGATTGGGTTTGAAAAAAGCACCGATTAAGCTTGCTTCTGCAACTTCTGTAAATGATATTTTAAAGAGTATTGAAAAAGAGCTTCCACAAGTTGTGGTTATTGACTCCATACAAACTATTTTTTCACCAGATATTTCTGCTTCTCCAGGAACTGTTTCTCAAGTCCGAACTTGTGCTAATGAGCTTGTAGTTCTTGCTAAAAGTAAAAATATTACGATGTTGATTGTGAGTCATGTAAATAAAGATGGACAGATTGCAGGACCTAAGGTTTTGGAGCATATGGTTGACACTGTGCTTTATTTTGAAGGCGACAAAGATTATCAATTTAGAATTATTAGAAGTATTAAAAATAGGTTTGGTGCGGCTAATGAAATTGGTGTGTTTGATATGGGCGACTCTGGACTTATGGAAATCAGCAATCCATCAGAATTGTTTTTATCATCAAGACAGGATATGGTAAGCGGAAGCGTTGTATTTGGTGGCATAGAAGGAACAAGACCGTTGCTTGCGGAAGTTCAAGCTTTAATAGCTCCTTCATTTATGCCGATGCCGAGAAGATCGGTTGTAGGTTGGGATGTTAACCGTTTGTCAATGATTATTGCTGTTTTGTCAAGTAGATTTGGTTTAAAATTATGTGATAAAGAAGTTTATCTTAATGTTGTTGGTGGCCTACAAATAAATGAACCTGGTGCTGATTT
>JAQTXT010000169.1 GCA_028688645.1 Rickettsiales bacterium | reverse complement strand
CAGTCCTTCTTATTGTATTCTCTAAGATATCATCCTTGAAAATCTAAGACTTTAAAAATGTCTACAAATCAGCAGAATCTCGTGATACTTCTTAATCTTGAGGAAAAATCATCGATATTTTGTTCAGATCTGAATCAATTATAAATGAGTTTGTCGAGCCAATCATCATATTTTAATTTTGATCAATCATTTTTTGTTAACTCATATCTGAGGGTATCTAAAACTATGATATTGAATTTTTGTTCTCTACTTTCACTTTAGCAAATTGATCATGTTAAATTTTCTGATTATGTGTGGCAAATGTGATAGGAACGTAATCAAAAGATTATTATGAAACCACAGCGAATGATTATTTTTTCTTGAACCTAGTTTATACAACTCTTTCAGGTTGACTGTTTTGTTTTTTCAAATCTTTCTAATATTTTTTCTAAGGCGATTTTATCCTGAAAATTTCGTCAAAAGTATTCATCAACTCATTAGAAACAGGTTGAAGTTCAGGACTTGCTAATAAATTTTAAGTAGTTTTTTGCTTATACTTTTAAAAGATTTCTTTTCTTTTTCTTTTTCTCTATTCTTGCACAATTGGCAAAGACTTTTTATCCTATTTTTATTAAAGTCGAAAAATACGATTTTAAACTTTAATTTAGGGCATTACATTGCTATTTTTAGCAAATTTATTACAATTTGATTATTATTTCAACTCCTAAATCTGAAACGACAACGAATTCTCATCAAGTGACAATTAAAAAGTATCATCAATTTGCTAATGCTGTAAGAACCCATTTGTTTATTGAACTTCGATTTGAAAACTATTTTGTGAGATTTCTATAAGATCCTGATTGTCCTCAACGATTTAAAGAGAAGCGCTGTGTTATTATTCTGACATTATAAACTTTTCCAAATTAATTTTAGTAATTTGAGACTGATTCAAATTATTTTAATTGATTTTTAATAATAAACTTTGATAATGATTTTGATAAGCAAAAAAGATATATTAATAATAAATTTAGTCAGTTAGATATAAAATTTTCATTAGTTTATCAATTAACAAATGAATCGATCAAGCACAAGTCCATTTAGAAATACCGGAACAAGTCGTCCAACTACAGGAGGTAACAGTGAATCATTGGAGCTCCTTATCCGCTCACTTGAAAGAGAAAACAACAGTCTCGTTGAAGAGCTTACTATGATGAAGAACAAAACCAAAAAAGTTGCAGATCTTTAAGAAAAAATCGATCTTGTCCTTAAACACAATACTCAACTTCTCTCATAAAACGAAAAATTAGCCAAACTCATTAATCAAAAGAAGTCCGAAGTCTAAATGTGGAAAAGTAAGCATGATACATTGTCACTCAATCGCGCCACTTCTTCTGATCTTGAAAATAGAAGACTTCTCAATGAAATCGAAAAGCTCAAAGAATAAATTACTGATCTTGAACATGTGAAAAACATGCAACTCTCAGAATTAAAAAATGAAAATCATATGTAAATTCAATCATTGAAAAGAAACCATCTAAATAACAATTAAAAGTACGAATTATAAATCAGAAAACTCAAAGAATATTGTGAAAAGAAAGAATACGAAGTTAGTGATTTCAACATGAAACTCGTAAGAATGACAAAAGAAACTTAGTTTGAAATTGGCAAGTTAAGAGAAGAAAAATAAAGATTAAAAGGAGATTTACTTTACGAAGAAAGTGAACACAGAAAGGAAGTTGAAGGATTAAAATCAAAGTTCGATTACAATTTCCACAGTGAAGTCGAAAATTTGAAAAAGCAACATCTCAACCAAATTGAAGCTTTGGATTATGAGAACACTAAGCTAAAATAAGTTATTAACTCTAAAAATATGGAAATTGAAAGTATTCTTGCTAAAAATCAAAAAATCAAAAATAATTATGAAGATTCATTAGATCTTCTTAAAAAATAAAACGAAGACCTAAAAGATAAGATGATTGAACAAGAACACATCAACGATATGGAACTTAAAAACTTAAAAGACAAACTTGACAGTATGAGAGACTCCGAGCTTACTTTATTGAAAAACGCTCAACAAAATCAACTTGATCTTTTAAACAGATAAATCAACAAACTTCAAGAAATCATCGATGACAGAACAAGATAAATGTAACAGTTTATTGTTGAAAGAAACCAAATGAGAAATGATAAAGAAAACGAGATTATCAATTGTAAAGCTGAGCTTGAAACTCAACTCAACGAAAATAAAAATTTGATCATTCGTTATGAAGATAAATTGAAGAATTGTGATTATGAGTACAAAGTAAAAGAGTAAGAGCTTGAGACTACTAAAGCGTATTATGAAAGCGAAATTAGAACTCTAAAAACTGAAAAAGACTCATCAAACGGTCTTCTTGACAGGAAAAATGACGAACTTCAAAGATCCAGAAGCTAATTAACTGCTGAAATTAAAAAACTTAATGGTGAAATTCAAGAACTTAGAAATAATGTAGCCAATCTTCAAGATTAACTTGAGAGATAAAGCAGAAAGGGCTCTTCAGTAATTTTTTATTTTATTTCAGGATTCTGATGACTTAAAGAGAATTAGTGAGTTGAAAGAAAAGCAATATCAAACTAACTTGAAAAATTTGCAAGATGAAATTGAAGAAAAAGATCGTATTATTAAAGAACTCCAAAATAATCTTCAAATTAAAGATGATGAAATCAGGGCTAATGACCTCAAAATTGATCTTCTTGAAAATAATGAAAGAGAGTTGAGAAGATAATTGAGAGAAAATGCAGTCAGATGGGATGCTAAAGAAAAAGAGCTCAATAACTTAATCAAGAACCAAATCCAAGATATGGAAAGAAACAGAAAAAAACAAATTGATGAGCTTAATGGA
>JAQTXT010000168.1 GCA_028688645.1 Rickettsiales bacterium | reverse complement strand
TCTTATGCTTTTCAGTCAACATTCCGATTTTTAAAATTATTATCAATCCTCATTTGAAAAATCTTTTTTCTACTTGCTGTTATGCTATTTTGCTTTTACTTTTTTTCTTGACGAAATCTTAAATATTTTCGCTACTCAATAGATGGGAATTTGATCAAATGATAATTTCTTCTAGATTTTCCATTTTTTTTATTTAGAAAAGACTTCTTCAAAAAAAGTATTTTTTTTATTTTAACCTAAAATTTTAATAATTAAATGCAAAAAGCCATTATTTTCTAAAAAAAAAAGTTTATTATTATTCTTATTAAATGAAAAAAAAAGAAATTAAGTAGATTAAAAACACATTCAAATCTTTAAAGTCTTTCTAAGAGAATCTTAACTACTAATATTTTTAAGTGAATCCTTGTTTCCTCTGGCAACAAAAGTTGGTTTAAGTTGGAAGATTCTTTACATTTATTTTTTTATCTGTTAACTTGTAACAGCTTTGATTTTTTATTCATATTAGTCAAGTCTGACTCTGCCATAACAATAAAGCTAAAATTATTATCAAAATTACATGCTTTGTCATTTCTTACAATCTATCACCTTGTCTTTCAACATTAGCGTATACTGACGCAGTAAGAATGTTTTTGGCTCTGTTTAATTATTATTCAGGAATCAAATGTTGAAGACGTTTGAATTCTTGAAGTGTGGATTGGATGACTTATTTACTCTAAAATCAAATAATTATTTACTTGTTGATGTGGACCACCGACTGTAAGACCAAAAAGACCATGGTCAATAAAATGTTCATTAATGAAAGAAGCATTTTATACACATGGTACGCTATTTAACAAGTTCTTTGTGCATCTTGAATGCATTCCTTTACCAGGACCACCTGAAGAAAATGAAGAGGCATTTCCCAACAAGACTCTCAGAATGTTGTACAACTCCATACGATTGTCTTTATAATCAACTGAAGGAAAAGCAACGGCAAATTGAAAATAATCCTCTTCATCTGCTTGATATTTTTCAAGTCCTCCTTTGTACACAGAAACTGCACTTTATACAGCCTTTCTTGCCAAAACTAAATGATTAATTTAAAGTCTGTACATTCAGGGAAATTTGATTTAATTTTTAGCTTGATATTTTCAATGTATTTTTATGGTTCGGAAAGGTTGGACATTGAAATGATTGTTGAATGAGGATTTATTTTTTGTTGGAATTTTAAAAATTGTTCATTTGTCAAAATATTTCCTAATCCTGAGTTTGGCATACCAATTCCTGCATTTCCAAAAGCTGTTCTTCTGACAAGTTAAATAATATTTGACATGTCAGGATAAGTTTGGAAATTATCCTCAAACATACTTTTTTCTCTTAGTGCCAAATCAAGTAACAAATTTATCATAATTTCGAAATCTTCTTCAAAAAATGAGCATTTTGCATAAGAATTTAGAACATCATAATTGAAATCAAATGATGAACCAGTTTGATGCAAGAATTCGCTAAATTAAAGAAGAAAGTTACTAATTTTTTATGATTTATTCAAAACTAGGTTTCATGTGAACAAAATTTTTCAAATAACTCAAGCTTCCTGAATTTTCAGGGGTTTAATCTTGTGTGCCTACCTTGAGACCGATTCCTAAATTATTTATCAATTTTATTACCCAAATCGCTACAACCAGGAAAACCTCCCTCTTATATTAAGAAAGTAAGCTTAGTTTATTGATCTTTAACAATTCTAACTTTATTTTTTTGGTGTTGAGTGGTCACACAATTCAAATCCTAAAATCAAAAACAAACAAATACAGGGTATTCAGTCAATGGAGGATGGTTCCTGATCAACTATTGTCGCTACTTTGAAATAGATGCATGACTTATCTGACTATTCAGTTTAAGACCAAATCCAAATCGCTTGGAAAATAATTTGCTCAACTGATTGGCTTCGTAAACGCTTCGTTTAATCATCACTCTGTTAATATTAGATTTTTTTTAGTTTTGAATAAATTAAAATTCAGGTTATTAATTTATCATTTTTTAATTAAAAAGTTATTGTTAACATCTTTTTTTCAAAAGTTAAAAATAATTAAAAGCTGTTTCGAAATAAAAGTGACTAAAAAAGAATCATTAAATCAAAAATTGGTTATAAATTGCCTGAAGTTTTTTGAATCTGTTTTTCTAAAGATTTTAATGGTCTTGCTGAAGTAAAAAGTCTTTATTAAAACCAATCTAAGAAAAAGATTCTACCTTTTTTTTCTCTTATTAAGCTGCAATCACTTTTTGAATTTATAATGAACACTTTGAACTTATATTTATTGCCTTCTTACTGCTTTATTATTTCACTTTAGTGTCGATTTGCGTCATCATTTCAGTCAATAAACGATTATAACATTTTTATTGAATGAATTCAGTCGAGTAAAGTGTTTTTGCAAACAATACTGAGCCATATGGTAACTTTGGCAAAAGTTTAAAAATGTGGATTTCTTTGGTTTTAGGCTTGGCCACTGCTGGAGTTGTGATCGTCATTGGTGGAGGTGGAGTGGGATGCATCATTGGAACACTAAATCCAGGTGAAGGCAGACCAACAGGAAATCCTGGAACAGCTTTTGGTAATGTTTTCTAAAAATCATAAGGATTGTTCATGGTTTTAGACTCACTTTTGGTTTCCTTCTTATCTCTCTTTTTTATTTTACTGTCTTTCTTTCTGACTCTTTCTCTTGATTAACTTGATGAATCCGAAGAATCTGATGAACTTGATGAAGAACTTGAGTAACTTCTTTTCTTTTACTTTCTTGATCTTTCTTTCTTTTATCGCTCTCTTTCTCTTTCTCTTTCTTTATTCTTCTTCTTATCTTTTTTATCTTTACTTTTCTTTTATTTGCCCATCTTTTTTT
>JAQTXT010000037.1 GCA_028688645.1 Rickettsiales bacterium | reverse complement strand
TTTATTTTTTACTTGTTAGGATATTTATTATTATAGCAAATTAATGTTTACAGAATAATTGGTCAATTCTCCAGTAAGAAGTAAGTCCCCAAAGTTCTAAGCTTTAGCCTCTAAAAATCATATTCAAACACAAGATTTGCATTTTCAAATATGCTCTGCATTTTTAAAAAAGATTGGTGATAAACTTCTTTTCAGAGAAGCAGAAATAATAAGTGACTCATCTCATTTTCTTAATAAATTTTAATTGACTTATGATTCACCTAAAAAAGATTTGTTTGGTCTCAGTACAAACTACTCATAATGGTCACCCGATTCTCAATTTTCACAAGATGTTGAAGCAAAGGTGATTATGCGAAGAAACACCAGCCGTCGCTCTTAAAATTAAGTCCAATAAGCATTGAGATAAGTAAAATAACAGTGCAGCTTTCCTACTTTTGAATTTCTTAGCAATTTAGCAACTTAATTCCTAAAAACGCAAACGAAAATTCAAGGCTTAGAAACAAAGTATTTTTTTTTAATTTTATCTTAAGACAATACATTATCCTTAAAAAATAAGAAGCGGAGAACAAATACCATCAATAAAATATTATGTACTTATAATATCGAAATTTTTAGGCTTAAAAACCAATTAGAATCGGAAAGCATTAAACTTCAAAAACTTTAAGAAGAGATAAGCTCTTGGAAAATAAAAAATGAAAAAGCATCAAAATGTGTTGAAGAAAAAACTAAATCCATTATGATGAGTCAAAAGTTTATTGATATTAATCAAAAAATTTATAGACAAGTAAAATCATTTCTTCAAGATAAAGAAATTCATATCAATGCTCGAGTATTTTAATTTTTTTATTTTAGCTACAAAAAATTCAGCACATAGAAGAATCCATAATGAAAAAAATTGAAGATGTTTTTTAGTAAGAAAATTCAGATGAAAACATTTTTGATTTATAAATTGAAATTTCTTCATCGAGATCTCTTGATAAAGGAAAATCTTGTCAAAAATGCTGCATGATGATGAAAAAACTTAAGAACTCCATTTTAGATTACAGAGATTATCTTTAGAATGAGGCATAGGAAATAAATAATTTATATGAAAAGCATAAAAACATCCTTTTTGAGTCTAACTCTAAAGGAATAACATCAAATAAATCGATTGGCTGAAATTCAGTATTTTTTTTTTAAATTAAATTATCAGAAAATTTATAGGATATTTTTATAAATTCTAACAACATTAAATTACTAAAGATTAAAGATTAAAGATAAAAGATTGAAATAAAATAAAAATAAAAATAAAATATTTAGATTAGAATTATGTTAAAATCTTCAAAAAATTAATTTATAAAATTTCTTCTTTATAAAAACATATAGAAATTAGAAAAAGCTTCACATCAAATATTTATTTCAACCGAGTATTTATAGTTCATGGAATAAAATCAAAATTAAGAGAGCCTCAATCAAATCCATTCTTAATTCAAGCAATAGAATGAAGAATAAACAGTGATATAAAAAGTAACTGAAGGTATGGAAAATTCTTGCTAAAAATATCAGAATTTACCTTCATTAGACTCAAACTAAAACCGTTTCCAATAATTAACAAATCAAAAACCCTTAATATTCAACCCTATCAAATAAGGATCTAAGTCTACTCAAAATCTCAAACTCTAAAAATCTCATAAAAGACTTTTCAACTTATCTCATGGGATAAAAAAAACCTCAAATTAAAAGTAAAGTTATACAGACTGGAAATTCTACCAGAACAAATCAGACCTCAATATGTTACCATTTCCATACTGTGTATAATAAAATTATATCCTTAAAAAAAGTCCATCATCGCCTCATTCACTCTTTAATTCTTTAAAAAATCAGTTCAAATAACAAAGTTAAGATAAAAAGTAAAAGCCTGCACATTTTCCTAGACTCTACAAACTTAAAATCTAAAACCAAATTCAAGTTCGTCCACAACGTTCAAAATAAAATAAAATTTATAGTCCAATTTTCAATTATGAAAAAACTCCTGTCAATGAATATCTCAACTATGATTTAGCTGAATAAATTAACTCTGGTTTAAGAGATGTGCAAATTATTGCCAATTAAAATAGGAGGATTAAAAAGGAAAAAAAATAAGACAATTAAATTATTGCTAGATAGAAGAGCAAATTAAAAAAAGGCATAAAAGTTAAAAGATAATATGTTAAAAATTATAAAGGTCTCTACAAAAATGACCATTGATATTCTTTTTCTCATAAAATTTTTACAATTTTTACTATAATTTGTCAAACCATTCTTCATTTGTGCGTAAACTATCCAATCTTTCTATTTGATAGAATTCTCCTAAAGTTGATTTAATTAATGATTTAATTTTTTAGATAAATAATGAAATTTCAGTTTTGATAAGCCTGTCATATAATAAATTCTATTTCTTCAGAAGAAATTAAAAAAAATTGCTTGAAAAAGATACAATTTGATCTTAAAGTTAACTTTTACTTAAAATTTTACATAGTTTCGTGATTTTCTCAAGATTAAAAAAAGAAAAAATGGGAGCTTGTGCTTTTGTGGCAAAAAATACAGGGAAATAGTATGAACAAAATTAAGTTACAGCTTAAGATTAATAACAAATTTAGCAATAAATCGAGGCTCAGATTCAAAAGGTCGTTCTTCAACAGACACTTACAATTCCATAATCTGTAAAAAGACTGACCACCTTCAAATAATCTGTTAAGAAACAAAATAGTGAATAAATAGCTTATGTGAACTCATCTTCTTTATCATCAAACCGAAAACGCACAATCATACTGAATCAAAAGACTTATTCACAAAATTCAAACACTTTGAGATCTAATCAATAGAATATAATTGATTTAGAAGAAAAAGATGATTCTTTTAAATCTGAAGATTAATAATAAACTGTGGTTAATAAAAAGATTGAAAAATAAACTGCAAAATGTAGAAACTGGTTCTTTAATCAATCTACTCTCATAGGATGTGGTTAAAGATAAGAAGATAACGCTTTGATTTAACGCACTCTCAATATTGAGACACCATTAAAATTATAAGCTGTTTAATTATCTGTTGGAGTCACATATCACGGATAATGGCTTAATGCAATGAGACATGGTTTAGGAATTCAAGTCTGGTAAGACGGAAGTCGATTTGAAGGAAATTGGTTCTATAACCAAATGAATGGTTACGGAAAAATCTATTATTCTGATGGTGACTTATATGAAGGTAAATGGAAAAATGACCTGTTCCATTAAAAAGGTAAATATGTCTGTTAGAATGGACATATTTATGATGGTTAATGGTATGAAGGAAAAAAGTAAGGAAAAGGAATCTAAAGCTGGAAAGATGGATAGATTTACGTTGGTTAGTTTAAAGATGGCGTTAAAAATGGTCGGGGAATCATGAGTTTTAGAGATGGAAGCTATTATGAAGGATAGTTTGCCTCAAACGAGATAAATGGACGAGGTAATTTTGTATTAATTTTAGGAAAATATGTTTGGAAAAATAACCGTTAATATGAAGGTGAATGGTCAAAAAATAAAATGTCCGGTGAAGGTGTCTTAAAATGGGCAGATGGTAGATTCTATAAAGGTGAATTTTAAAATGATAAGAGACATGGAAAAGGTGAAATGTATTATGCTGATGGATCAAAATATATTGGAAACTGGAATAATGGTAAATAGGACGGTTATGGTGAAATCTATGAAGGAGCTAAATTAAAATATCATGGCTAGTGGAAGGATGGAAAAAAAATTAAAAAAAGTAACAAATTTTCATCAATTTCCTCATTTAGCCGATGACGATGTCATAAAAAAGCAAGAGTTATCTTTTTCAGAGGTAATCTCTAATTAATATTTATTTTTTTGAGTTTTTTACATTTTTTCATAGTTACTTTTTAAATTAATCTGTTAAATTTAAATAAATATTTTTTAAATAATAAGTCAAAGATAAATCAACTAGGTTCATACTTTTTCGAGTTTCTTTTCTTTTGCTTCCTCAACTGGCTTCATGGCTGGGAACAAAAGAACTTCTTGGATTCTCATTTGATCGGACAAGAGCATGACGGTTCTATCAATACCTGAAATAAAAAAATAATTTACCTAATCCCCAACCAGCAGTTGGTGGAAGAGCATGTTCCAAAGCGTTAACGAAAGTTTCATCATAGAACATTGATTCATCATCTCCTTTTTCTTTCTCTTGAACTTGTTGTAAGAAAAGTTCTTTTTGAACGAAAGGATCATTGAGCTCTGTATATGCGTTACAGAATTCATGATGATTGATGAAAAGTTCAAATCTTTCTGTCAATCCTGGTTTTTCTCTGTGATATTTGGCCAAGGGTGACATCAATTGTGGGTGCTCAATGATGAAGGTTGGGTTCAAGCATTGAGTTTCGAGGAAGCTGCCAACAAGCTTGTCAATCAATCTTGTTGTGCTTCTTGGGCTGCTACAGTCAACATGATGCTTTTTACATTGCTTATCAAAGAATTCTCTTGCTTCTTCGCTTTCAATATTTTTTGGGATTGGTTCACCAAGTTATTTTTCGAGTTCTTCCATCATGCAGATCCTTCTCCATGGGGGAGTGAAATCGATTTCAAGTACCTTTTAAGGTTTAGTTGAATCAGGATGGAATTTAATTTTATAGTCTCCGGTTAATTCTTTAACCATTTTTGAGAGCATGTCTTCAGTAAGATCAAGAAGATCTTTGTAATCAGCATAAGCCATATAGAACTCACAACTAGTGTATTATGGATTGTGGGTTTGATCGATTGACTCATTTCTGAAGTTCTTTCCGATTTCGAAGACTCTTTCAAGACCGCCGACAACAAGTTGTTTAAGATAAAGTTCTGGTGCGATTCTCATGTAAAGTTTCATGTTAAGATCGTTGTGATGAGTGACGAATGGTCTGGCGGTAGCACCACCTGGAATCATGTTCATCATTGGAGTTTCGACTTCGAGGAAGTTGAGTTGATTTAAGTATCTTCTGACAAAGCTGATAACTTTGGATCTCATAATGAAGGTCTCTCTAGTTTTTTAGTTCATGATTAAATCCAAATATCTCTTTCTATATCTAGATTATTGATCCTTGAAACCAACATTAGCTTAAGGAAGCATGTGAAGACATGGGGAAAGAAGGACAACTTCTCCTGGAGCGATTGAAAGTTCACCTCTTTTTGTTTTTCCTGGAGTACCGACAACACCAATGATGTCACCTCTTCTGAATTTTGAATGAACTTCAGCGAAAGTTTGTGCTCCTTTATGATTGTTGATGTTACACATAACTTGAAGTCTTTTTCCATCTCCTTTCAAATCGTAGAAAACTAAGTTCTTGCCTTGAACTCTGATGTTAGTAACTCTTGCGGCAAGAGAAATGACTTCTTCCAAAAATTATCCTTCTTTACAAAGTGATTCATATTTGGCAATGAATTCTGGAACTGTGATTTGAACAACGAATTTGTGTGGGTATGGGTAAGTTGCAGGATTTTTTTTAAGTTCATTAATCATGTTTGATCTGTTTTCATAATATTGAGTTGGATCAAGGATGACTGGCTCTTTTTCTTCTTTATTTTATTGAGTTTCATTTTCGGCTTTTTTCTTTTGTTATTTTTCAGCCTTTTCAGCAGCCTGCTTTTTTAATTTTTCGAGTCTTTTTTGTTCATTTTTGCTGAGCTTTTTCTCACCATCAACACCAACCTCACCTTCTTGAGCTTAAGTGGCAACGTTTTAGACGGGAGCTTAAGTTTTTTTTTGAGTAGTTTGTTATATGGTTTATTCCTTCTCCATTTAGGACTATAAAAGAAAAGTAAAAATGATAAACAATGGTAATTTACCACTTAAAATAAATTTCAAATATTTAATTTTTGTATAGGATTGTTGAATATTATTAAAGATTTATAAAACAATTGTGCTCACAAATTAAAATAATAAGACAAATGTGATGTGATGTTTTTTGTTTAAAAGTTTTTATCTTTAAAATGAGTAACTCACAAATAAAACACTCATTATATTATCAACTTTTTCAACTTTTTTATTTTTATTACTTAAAATTACATTTTGTATTAAAAATAAAAAAAATTAATGGGTCATTTTAATCAATCAAGAAAAATAAATAAAAAGGAAGATCGAAAAGAGTTTAAATATGTGTAGCAATCAATCGGCATATTCGAGTCTAGCATCTTGAACGTAGATACCATCCAAGAAAGATCTGAGATCCTTATCTTGAATGACGGTAGCTTGTTGGATTCTGGCACAAACTTGTGAGACTTTTTCCAAATCAATTGATTGAAGAGTGATGTTGTTCTTTTCTTCTTCTTTCTTGGTGATCAAAACTCCTTCTGGAGCGTCGATTCTCTTGTTCATCTTGAAACCTAAGAAGTTCTTGATTTCAACTGACTGAAAATTAAAGAAAAAATTACATTGCCTCCTTCAATGATGTTAACAACAATTGGGAAATGGGAATATGCTAAAACCATTTTGAATTTGTATCCGTTGGTGACTCCGTTAATCATGTTTCTGATGGTGCTTCTGACGGTTCCGAGGACTGCATTTCTCTTCTTCTTTTGAAGCCACATTCTGAATTTAAGGGCTGGGGTTCCTTTTTTATTTTTTTCCTTGACCATTTCGAATGGAATGTGTTTGAATGACTTTGTTAAAGTGCCTAATTTTCCTTTGACAGTAACAGTTCTTGATTTGACATCAACTGTGACTCCTTCTGGGATTTCGAGTTCTTGTTCTGAGACGATGTATTTCATTCTTGATCACAAAAATTGATAATTATTATATTCAATTATTTTTTGGATTTTTATTAAATTTAAATCCTTTTTGCAGCTTTTTTTTTATTTTTTAGGCATGAAGAAAAAGATGTAAAATTTCAGTAAGGATAAAATGAAAAGAGATTGAGTGATGTTGGGATTAAATAAAGGTGAATGAATCAAAGCTGTTCAGAAGAGCATGAATTGTTTTCTGACGTTACCGATAACAACGTGTGGGATGACTTTCAATACGTTGAAGCTAACGGTCTTGCAAAGAGGTCTGCACTCACCAATAACGATGATATCTCCTTCCTTGACGTTGAAGGCTGGAGAGCAGTGGACTGAAATGTTTCTGTGTCTTTTTTCATATCTATTGTATTTTGGGACGTAGTGGAGATAATCTCTTCTGACGACGATGGTTCTTTGCATTTTTGTGGAAATGCAGATACCCTTGAGGATCTTTCCTCTGATTGAAACGTTGCTGGTGAATGGGCATTTCTTATCAACATAAGTGGATTCAATGGCTTCTTTAGGAGTTCTGAATCCGAGACCGACGTTTTTGAAGTATCTGACACCAGTGGTAGTCTTTTTAGCGAGGAGTTTTTTAGTATTCAAGAAGGTATTTTCTTGTTTTTGGAAAGATCTTTCAGTCTAAATAAGATAATTTGGTTACTTGAATATCAGCCATACTTTGAATTATTTAATAGAAATATTATAATTGTTGATTAATTTATTTCTTTGCTTTTTTACATTATTTTTTACTTTTCTTTATGTTTCCTCATTTTTTAGTTATTTGATTAAATTTTGTATAAATCCAATAATTGTAATTTGATTTGAAGTTATTTTTTATTTTTTTAATTATTAAATGGTCCGAATTATCGAAAACTACACTCTTTACGAGATAATTGGTGAAGGTGCATATGGAAAGGTATACAGAGCCACTAATAAACTTGATACTAAATAATATGCAGTCAAGGTCATCGAAGTAAGACGATTCAAATAAAATAAAAAACTCGAATAGTGTACTGTCAATTAAATTAATATTTTGACCAATATCGAAAAGCATGAACATATCATCAAATATATTGATATGCTTAAAACACCTAACAATTTCTACTTCGTTTATTAGTATTGCAATGGAGGAACTCTGTAAAGTGTATTAAAAAAATAAAGAGCTCTTTCTTAAAAAAAGACACTTCTTATTTTTAGGCAGCTCTTAGAAGCATTTCAAGTCTTGAATAAGTACAACATTATGCACAGAGATTTGAAGCCAGATAATATTTTTTTTAGTAATGGAGTCGTCAAACTTGGTGATTTCGGTTTCTGTAAAAGTTTGTAAAAGGCCAACATGACAAAAACTATGTTAGGCTCACCAATTTATATGGCGCCTTAAATTTTAAGAGGCGAAATTTATTCAACAAAGGCAGATATCTGGTCATTAGGTGTGGTTCTTTATGAAATGTTGTATGGATTCTGTCCTTTTGAGTCTACAACAATTCCAAAACTTTTATAAGTGTTAAAGTAAACCGAACTTGAGTTTCCTTCAACAGAGCAAGTTACATAAGAAACAAAAAAGTTATTAAGAAGATTACTCACAAAAGACCCAACAAAAAGAATTGAATGGATGGATTTATTAAAAACTAACATTTCAACTGAAGGAAAATTAATTGCTGCAAGATAAAGAGTTTCATTAGTTGATGACGATTCAAGTTTATTTGACTCCCAAAAGTTAGTAAGTAGCAGTAAGGATTTAGGTGAGAAAAAGTCACCCAAATAAAGTGATCAAAGCTTTCAAACCCAATAAACTGTCTATCAAAGTCCATCGATTCAAAGTAATGATGGAGGAATGTCTTTCTATAAAAAGAAAAATACTTTTGAGTCGGGTAAAAGAAACTCAACTTATGGTCAATAAAAATAAACTCCAGTCTATGAAACTCAAAATTTAAGGAAAAAAATTCTTAAGGAGCATGGATAATGCAATAGAGGAGTAAATTTAGCAGTTTAAATCATCAAAAGTAACGATAACTCAGCTGTTTTATTTTCCTATCTTTTACTAAAAAAAATCGAAGAAAAACTTATACAACTTAGAGACGAAATTGCAGGCTTTGCAGAACTTCGTGATATAATGGTAACTTTGAATGCAGAACTGAAAGAAATTAGCGTTTAAGTAGGAAAGTACAATTTGAGCGAAAATTTAGCCAATTGGAAAGCTCTTATAAAATCAACTGGGGAGTTCCACAGAAATTTCAGAAGCTTTTATATGATGGTTGCTTACCTTGCAGGTGAAGTACCTAAATAAGACCTTACTCATGTGTAGATGCAGATGGACATCAGATCCAAACTTAACTGATAATTTATTCCATTTTATGGTACTTGCGTTTCCTTATTTTTATTTTCCAGAACGGACATTTTATATTTTTATTTTTTAACTCTTAATAAATGTATAAAATTAATACAAAGTTTATAATACCCATTCTAAATTTTTAAACAATGTCTACAAACGACCTTATTGAATATCGATTTCCTGCTGTCAGGTCAAAGCTTCAAAATTTATTTCCATTCGATCCCAAATCCGATATTTAAATCATTTTCAAAAATAATAAGTATGAACTTCAAACTGCTTACTTGCGCCTTGAATCTAAATTCTTCAATAAAATCAATCCTCAAATTTGTAAACTCATAAAAATCGATTAACCTTTCAATGTAACTCATTGCTTATTTAGGAAGATCATTTTTAGTAAATTATGAAGTGCTTTTATGGAGGAACTTTTAGCTGTATGAGAAGGGAAATATTCGACGCCTGGAAAATATTTTAATACTTAAAAATCTAAGCTTTCAAGAAGCAGACAATAAAAGAACTGAAAGAAAATTTCTAAAAATACAACTTTTTTGAATTAATGACTTTTGGTTTCTTAAACAGCGTTGAAGAAATTTTTTCAAGTTGTTTGGCAATGTTAGACGCAAATAATTTTTCTCAGCTTAAACACAGCAAGGAAAAAGTTTTATGTTGTCCTTTATAGTTGTTTAGATTTTTAATCAACACACATAATAGGCGTCCCAAAGAAAGAAGAACTTTGAATTATATCGAAGTTAATGAATTAATGTCAGAGTACAGCGAAAAAAACCAATACTCTGATGAATTTTTCAAAGAGCTTAAGTTCCAATTAATCGAAAAAACTGAACTGACAGCTGAATAATACAGGCTTATTTTTATTTAAGGTGTAAAGTCTCAGTCAACTCGATAAATTTCTGATAATAGTTTCATTAAGAAAAGTTATCTCAGTAACAATCTGAACTCATCAACAGAATCTGCTCAAGTTCAAACATCAAAACCCCTCGTACAAGATGAAAAAGAACACTGGATTATAAAGTTGAAAATTTTGAAATCTACGTTCTAAAAAGACCAAAATGACTCAAAAATTATCAAGAGCTCAATCGAAAATCTTTCAAAAAGTATCTCTAGAAAATCTTAAAAATTAAGAATAAAAAAAAATACTTTAACTAAAATGTAAACCTCAGTAAAGTAAATTGAAAAATAAATTGATTAAAAAAGGTAAAGCTTAAAAAAAATTACTGATAGAATCCAAAAACTTTAAAATTCAGGATCAAAAGGTAAAAATTCAAAATAATAATAACCTTAATAAGAAGAAGAAAGAGATATTTTTGTTTAAAGTCATATTATTCCAGGATCTTGTTTAGGCGATATTATGAATGATGTACAAAGCAACAAAAAGTAAACTAATTCCAATAAAAATATCCCTTCTGAGTTTGAACCGACAGCAAGCACAGCCAACTTTAGCAAGAAAAAGAAAAATTATTATTAAATAAGCCAATAAGGTTCCATTGAATATTAGTATACAAAGTGTCTAATTTTTGATAGATAGCCGATCAGTGTTCCTAGAAAATATTTGGACAATTTAATGAAACTAATGGATACAAATTCATTTGTAAAGAAGAAACAACTTAATTTGATATTTAGAAGATCAAAATCTGATAAAAACAATGTTGGTGATCCATCGGCTATCAAAAACAGGTCAAGTTTACTCTTGCTATTCGAAACATCATTTAAAAAATATGTTGGAGGATTTATTTCAGTTTAAATTCCATCTTATACAAAAATTGACAGTATTTGCGATTATCAAGCTTTCATATTCTCTTTGACTCATAATGTAAAGATGCCAATTATGAAAGGTGAAGAAAAATCAGCAATATCACTTTCAAAACATTATTTATTGAGTTTTGGAAATGATTTGATGATTAGCAATGATTGCTTAAACGAAATAAGTTATTGTGAATGGCCTGGCATTTATGAAGTTCCAAAGTATTCAAAATGTCTTTCAGTCAAAGATCTTATCGGTTCAAATGGAGAGTTTAAAATTGAGCAGATAGATATTTATGAGGTAAAAAATTAAGATATGGAAATGATCTTATGAAAATCATTAAAAAAAGAGATTGATATGCATAATATTTATTTGATCAATTATCACCAAGTATTTACACTTCTTTTTCAATTTTATAATGATCGCCCAACGCAAAAAAACATATTGCATCAATAAAAATAGTATAGTAACGTTACCAGTTTCTAACAGCGATATCAAGGCAGAAGATATTGAGATAAAATACTTTACAGATTGTGTTTATCATTCTTTAGTTTACAGTACTATTTTTTCAAATATGCAGCTATTCCATTCAGCTTAGAAATAAGTTCACCTAAATAATAAAACGCTTAAACAAAATCATAGACTTTGATAAAAGTAATCCAAAATTCTAAAATAGATGGACTTTGAATTCCTTCAGAATTAAACCAAAATACACAAAAAAATATTTGATAACATTGGAGTCCTCAACATTAAAAGTCCAAACGAACTACTTCGGTTTGGAATTCTCGTCACTTAAGAAAAAGGTCAAATCTATGTCAGTCTTATCGAATGAATTTCGTCATAAGTCCTTCTTTTTATATTGTTGGATTTTCTTCTGAATTATTCTAAATTTTAATCAATTCAACTATAAGAAGGTATTAAAAACTTTAAATAAAGTTAAAAATAGTTTAAAAACTTTTTGCTAAATTTA
>JAQTXT010000167.1 GCA_028688645.1 Rickettsiales bacterium | reverse complement strand
GGTTTGGGAGGAGCTCTTTCATCTCAACTTGACGCTGTTCTTGGAGATAAAGCTAAAATTTTTGTTGTCTATGACAGCCCCACTTATGAGTTCACAGCACAAAGAACATTATACGAAAAGGGAGTGTAAGAATTTTATTTAATGAAGTATTGCTAAGCCTGACATCAGCACTGGTTCAAAGAACTTGATAAATAAAAACAACGCACACTCTGAAGGTGTTGGAGTTGATAAATTCCACCCAGAAAAGAACGAAATCGTATTGAAGAACGGCAGAACAATTCAATATTAAAACTTAGTCATCGCAATGGGTCAAAAATCAAATTACGAATCAGTCAAGGGATTCGATGATGCTTGGTCTGATTTGGAACATCCATTCTACACAAATGGTGAACACCCAACTTGGAAAATTACCTGCAATAAGGTCCCAAGATATCTTCATAACTTCAACGGAGGTGATGCTATTTTCTACATTCCCCCATCACCTTTCGGAGGATAAATCGAAAACTACAATTTCTTTGTTGCCAAATCCATGTGGGACTGGCACGCTGCCAACGGAAAAATCAGTTGGGATTCAAGCAGCTTCACTATTATTAATGCAAACAACACTTTCTGCAAACATTTCAATAAAGCTGACAGCTTCATCAAAAGCGAATGTGAAAAAAGAAACATCGGCGTTGAAGAAGGATGGACTCTCGTTGAAGTCCAAAAAGTAATTTTATTCTAAATTTCAGGACAAAAAAATCGCTATCTTCAAAAACCAAAAGACAGGTGAAACAAAAGAAAAACTTTACGGAAACTTTTACTCAATGATGCCATATACTTATCATTCAGTTCTTTCTGATGCTGGCTTGGCTGATAGTACCGGATTATTAAATGTCAACCCAAGAACTCTTCAACATGCCAAATATGACAATATCTTCGGTTTGGGTGATGTAACTAACGTACCAACCACCAAGACTTTTTACAGTGGAGTCGCTCAAGTACATGTCCTTAGAAACAACATCGAAAGAAGACTTAACGGTCTTTCATTAAACGCTCAATATGACGGTTACACTGAAGCACCACTTTATCTCGATCAAGACAAAATCTCTTGGGTCAGTCATTTGTATGATGGAGTCTAAAGTTCTTTCGACACCGCTGCCTTTACCACTGGACTAAGATTCAAAATTCACGCACAATTCGGAAAGCACGAAGTTGCCAACGTCCTTAAGTTCAAGAACTGGGGGCCACCTTACTATAAATTCAAGAAAACTTTCTAAGGAGGAGCCTCAACCCCTGTCTCTTCAGGAACTCTTCACCCAGAACAAAAAACTGCATGATCTGTAGTAACTTTAACATTAACAATTCATTAATTATTCTTATTTTACCAACAAATCTCCATATTTTATGATCCCTTTTAATTTAACCTAAACAAACAAAAGACTTTATCTGCAAATATTTTTTAATATTTACCTGTGCTTTTGAAAGATTTCTTGTTGAGTAATGAATAATTGATAAAATTGATAATTTGATTGGATAAAATTTAAAAAAGATGATTTAATAAATTTGAAATTAGTAAATTGAGGCACAGACAAATTTTATTAAAATTAAATTTTACCCGCTTCATTTCACTTAAAAAGATGTCTGAAGACCTTTCCCTTGACTCAATGATGAACGAGCTTCACTTGTTTTTGAAATCCAAAGCAAGAAACTTACCTTATCCAAGCAGATCATTGGTATTTAAACTGGACAACAAAAGCAACTTGAAGATCGTTGATTCAGACAAGAAATCCTTTGAAGTTGAAGAATTCTTTTTAGAATCTTTCAGATAAACATTTGCTGATAAAGAATGTAAAAATTGCGATAATAAAAGATAAATACGTCAAAATTAGCGGATGGGAATTTGAATTGGAATTATCTGAGAGAAAATGCAGCAGAATAATTTTGAATGCTGACAACGTTGTATTCATTGCTAACAAAAACAATAAAAAATAACTCAGAGATATCGCTTTCAGAACAGTCATTGCAACTCAATAAAACATCGATCAATTTACCAGCGAATAAAAAGGATTCATTCGAAGAATCGTCAAAAAGCACGTTATCGTAATTGATTTCATTAATTCAGAGTCAAGCTGAAAACGTAAACGAATAATTTTACTCATTGATTTCTTTTGTTAAAAGAACCCATGATTTTAAGATTGAAAGATTGACCAATGTTGGAGATGGATAAATTGTTGAGTAACACCCAATGGATTACTTGACACCTCAAGGCAAAAAAATTATTGATAAATTGAGAAACTTTATTACCAGACAGGATGTTTTCGACTTTTTAGTCAGACAATAACTTTCAAGTTCATGTGAAAATCAACTTAAAAACATCATATTGACCCAAGCTCAGCAACAACACCCTGCTGAAGGAAAAAAGAAAAAAGTCAAAGTCGAATGATAAATTAGACAGGCTCCATGATTGATTTCTATTGATCTGTTTTGGGATTACAAAATCAATTAATTTTGTTTTCAATTAATTAAAGAATAAATAATTTTTTAAAGTATAAATTTGAATAAAATTTTTCATTAGAATATTAATAAAAATCATGTTATTCATTGCAGATTAACATCAGATGGCGGAGAAATGGATGTTTATGAGAAAACAAAAGGAGTGTGCTCAATCTCAACAACTTCAGTGTTTTAATTTTATAGTCTTTCAAATTGCTCAAATTCCATGTTTTAAGTCGCTGATACTTTTTTCACTATTTCCTCAAATACATTCGACTTTAGAGCCTCATCAATTTAGTCGATTTCTAACTGATAAGAACCTGTCATTGGTACATGACTTTGACGCAGTTCCTCAAGAGGTCCATATTGACTACAAATAATTTTATTATTCGATGAATACCAGATTCTATCATGCCATCCTGATACCTCCCCATCAAAATTTGACCCATTGA
>JAQTXT010000166.1 GCA_028688645.1 Rickettsiales bacterium | reverse complement strand
GGAACAGCAATTCTGTTTAATGACGATTAATGTTATAAAACCTAATCTTGAATCTAATACTGAATCCAATATAAAAATAATAAATCTTTTTATAAAGAAACTAGGTATTTTATAAAGGATACTGAGTTCAAAATAGACGAAATGTTAAAAGGCTAAATACTTACACGAGTTTATCATAACAATTAATAAGGAGAATTAAAATGGTTCAATTTGTAAATTTAAAACATCATTACTTTCAAATAATTAAAAAATCTAAAAATAATTACAAAGCACTTTTATTTGAAAAGAGATGTATTGGTTCTGATGTCCTTAAAGGAAAAACAGAAGGTAAGAAAATTGAAGTTGAATGCTGGATCGGTGCAATGAAAGAGAAATATCTTTAAACACTCTTAAAATTATTATATTTTTAAATGCCCTTAAAGTCTTTTTTACAATTCATAATAAAACAAACCTGTAAATAAAAATAACCAATTTACATATTTTTTAGTAAATTGGTTATTTCATCAATCATCATCTAAAACCCAAAATCACTATTATCCAAATTAATCTCTCCAATTAACTTTATAGAAAAATCATTATCTTCATTTCTGATAATAGTATTTCCATCTTCATGATAATAACCAAGTGTAGAACCATTTGCACCTTCAAATGCTATACTATCAAATCCAAGAGATGAATCAAATTCTAATGTATCTTGTCCTTGTGTAAAGTCATAGATTGTATCCATTGTATTAACATCACTACTATCAATTCTACTATCTTCCAGTGAATCAAATTTGAATATATCATTTCCATTGCCTCCCCACATTCTGTCAACTCCTTCTCCACCATTTATAGCGTCATTGTCATCATAACCTTTTAGTATATCATTTCCAGCATCTCCATTTAATATATCATCACCTCTACCGCCTTGAATGTTATCATTGCCAGTTCCACCATTTAATGTATCATCACCATCATTAGACCAAAGAACATCATTACCATCTCCACCATTTAATTCTACATTACCATAAGAATATCTGAGTGACGATAAATCTATTATATCATTACCATCATTACCATTAATGATTTCAATACTATTTAAACGATTACCACTTGCACTTGGATTATCTGTATAAGCATCATCAAGGAATATAGCATCATTTCCATCAGTTAGATTTAATGTATCAGTTCCGCTTCCACCATCAAATGCATCATCTGTTCTATTTAATCCAATTAATTCTAATCTATCATTTGAATAAACATTTAATGCAGTAAGATTACTTTGAGTCCAAGAAGAGTCTTGATTATACTCTATAATATCATCTCCGCTACCAGTTCTTATAATATCCATTTCTCCAGCATGACCTCTGAATATACCATCAATATCTTGAATATCAATTACATTGATTCTATCAAGTAAAGCTTGATTAACTTCAATTTCTTTACTTATCATCAAATTAAATGATTCTGTTGTTTCTGAATTTCCATCACTTGCTATAACCTGTAATTCCAGTAAACCAGCATTAACATCATTATCTGCAATTCCACTTAATGTTTTTGTATTGGAATCAAATGTTAGCCAACTTGGTAAATCACTACCATCAGCTAATTTAATACTTAATTGAATATTGTCCCCTTCTACATCAGAGAAAGCTAAATCATTTCCCAAATTATATACAAAATTATCTCCAATATAAACATCTTGTGATTTTGCATCACCAGAAATAATTGGAGCATCATTTATAGAATTTACATTAATATGAACTGTTGCAGTGTTTGAAGTAGCACCATCAGAATCTGTTATATTATAAGTAAAACTATCATTACCATTAAAGTTAGCATTTGGTGTGTATGCAAAGCTTCCATCAGCATTAAGAACTACAACACCAAAGGCAGCTGCTGCTACAATATTGATATTCTCTTTGTTATATGAAGATAATTCATCTTCTATATCTGTATCGTTATTAAGAGTATTTATAATTATAGTAGAATCTTCATTTACTGAAACACTATCATCTGTTGCAATAGGATTATCATTTACTGAATTAATTACTACACTAATTGATTTAGTAGTTTCTCCACCATTACCATCACTTATTGTGTAAGTAATTGTATCAGTTCCAAAATAATTAGCATTCGGAACATATTGAATAACTTTGTTTCCGTTTGCATCATCAATAATTGTTGCTGTACCATTAGTTCCATTAGTTACAGATGCTATTGAAAGTATATCGCCATCAACATCACTTGCACTTGCAAGAACATCTATTGTAATAATATTATCTTCATCTGTTGTTGCTGAAACTAAATTTGCAACTGGGACATCATTTACTGAATTTACATTAACAGTTAATTCTTTTGTGATTTCACCACCATTACCATCACTTATTGTGTAAGTAATTGTGTCAGTTCCAAAATAATTTGAGTTTGGAGTGTATTGAATAACTTTGTTACCATTTGTATCTTCAACAATACTTGTAGTTCCATGAGAACCATTTGATACTTCTTTTATTGTGAGAGTATCTCCATCAACATCACTTGCACTAGCAAGAACATCTATTGTAATGCTATTGTCTTCATCTGTTGTTGCAGTTGTAACTGTAGCAACTGGAATATCATTTACAGGATTTACATTAACAGTTAATTCTTTTGTGATTTCTCCACCATTTCCATCAGATATTGTATAAGAGATTGTATCTGTTCCATTGAAGTTTGCTGTTGGAGTATAAACAATTTTGCCATCTACAATGCTTGTTGTTCCATGAGAACCGTTTGTTATTGATTTAATTGAAAGAGTATCACCTTCAACATCAGATGAATTTGCGAGAACATCTAAAGTTATTGAATTATCTTCATCTGTTGTTGCTGAAACTAAATTTGCAACAGGAATATCATTTACAGGATCTATAGTTATACTAACAGTAGCTATACTACTTAAACCATTTGTATCTGTTA
>JAQTXT010000036.1 GCA_028688645.1 Rickettsiales bacterium | reverse complement strand
TACCTTTCTGCACTCGCAGCAAAGCCATGGGGATTAACCTAATGGCATCGGGTTGCATGATTCTATAGTATATTTGCAAACAAAATATCAACAAATATATTGTTTGACGATTCACATGCGCCACGAAGGAGATTGAAAGTGAGCACCCCACAGAATAGGCATTCCAGCCATGGACGGGGCCCTGCGGGCCATATTTCAGAAGAGCCCAATCCCTTGCGCCGGCGCCTGCTGGCGGTCACGGCAGGCGCCGGCACGGCCGTTTCGCTAGGCCTGGGGGCGCAGACGGCCACAGCGCAGACCACTGCCAACAAAGCCCATATCGTGATCGCAGGCAGTGGCCTCGGTGGCATTGCCATGGCCAACCGCCTGCGCGAACTCCTTCCCGCGGCCAAGATCACCCTCGTAGATGCCAAGCAGGTCCACAACTACCAGCCGGGCTATACCTTGGTGGCCACCGGCGTTTGGCCGGTGAGTAAGGTGATCGACCGCAACGCGGACTTTCACCCCAGCGGTATCGATTGGGTGCAGGACATGGTGGCCGAGTTCGACCCAGCGGCCAACACCGTGGTCACTGCGTCGGGTCAGCGCATCCGCTACGACGTGCTGGTGGTGGCGATTGGCACACACCAAGACTGGGGCCTGATCGAAGGTATGGACGTGAACGCCATCGGCAGCAACGGCCTGGGCAGTGTCTATCCCAGTTCGGATGCAGCCGTGGCGACCTGGAAGGCCATGGACACCTTCCGCCAGAAAGGCGGCCAAGCCGTGATGACCCTGCCAGCCACTCCACTCAAGTGCGCGGGCGCACCGCTGAAGATGACCTTCATGCTGCGTGACCGCCTCAAAGAAGCTGGAACCCTGGCCAATTCGAAGGTGAACTTCTATTCCGCACTGCCCAACGTGTTTGGTGTCAGGCCGGTCAACGACAACGTGCTGGCCCGCTGGAAGGACCTGGGCATCGAGGTCAAAACCACCCAGACGCTCAAGGCCATCGACCTGGCTGCGCGCAAGGCCAGCTTTGCCGCCCCCGACGGCCAGCGCACCGAGGTGCCTTACGACTTCATCCATGTGGTGCCACCCATGCGTGCACCCGATGCGGTTCGCCAATCCGACCTGGCCTGGAAAGAAGGACCGATGGCTGCCGGTGGCTGGCTGGAAGTCAACAAAGACACATTGCAGCACCGCCGCTACCCCAATGTCTTTGGCTTGGGCGACATCAACGGCACTCCCCGGGGTAAGACGGCAGCCACCGTCAAGAAAAGTGCTCCGCTGGTCGCGCAACACATTGTGGACCACCTCAATGGCCGGTCCATGAGCCAAAAATTTGACGGCTATACCTCCTGTCCGCTGATCGTTCGCGAAGGTTCGGCCATGCTGATCGAGTTTGACTACGAAGGCCGCCTCACGCCCTCGCTGCCCATGATCGAGCCGCTGCAAGAGAGCTTCTTCGCCTGGCTGATGAAGGTCCGCATGCTCAAGCCCGCCTACCTGGCGGTGCTCAAAGGCCGCGTCTAAGACGCCGGATGCTTCACGGCCCATGGCCTCACACGGCCTGACCTATTCCCTCAAGGAGACCTTGCGATGTATGAAATTTGGTTGGTAATGAACATTCTGTGGGAGCTGGCCCTGTCCATCTGGCCCGTGCTGCTGTTGTTGGCCCTGGTGTGGGTCGGCCTGCTGGTCTTTGCTGGCGCCCGGCGTGGCTGCTTTCTGGCGGGCTTCAAGCCCGCCCTGACCTTGGGTGTGCTGACGGGGGTGCTGGCGTTCTTCCTGGTACCCAGCGCTGTGCAGTCGTCCCTGGCGAATATGGATTACTGGGTGGACTGGGCCAACCTGCTGGCCGTCAGCGGTGGTTTTGCCGTGGCGATGCTGGTGTTTGTCTGGCCTCTGTTTGCGGGCCTGCGTCCGCGCAACGCGAATTGACAGAAAACCCCATCAAACCACCACGAACTGCCCCCATCTTGCGGTCGCGCTACAGATGGGGGTAGTTTTTTGCGCTCAGTTGAACGGTGTGGGCCGTGGCGTCTTGTCAGACGATGGCGGCAAGATGGGCATCGTGAACGTGGGCTGGTCCCCAGTCAGGGTCTTGAGGAACGCCACAAGCTGGGCGTTTTCCTCCGCCGTGAACTTCTTGCCCAACTGCAGACGCCCCATGATGTCCACCGCCTCGGCAAGGGTGTCTGCAGCGCCATCGTGGAAATAGGGGTAGGTCAGCTCGACATTGCGCAGAGTGGGGACCTTGAAGCTGAAGCGGTCAGCATCCTTGCCCGTGACGGCGGCCCGGCCTTCCACACCGCTTTTGTTACCTTTATAGGGCTCCACGAGCCCCATTTTCTGGAACGAGTTGCCACCCAGGTTGGCGCCGTTGTGGCAACCGACACAGCCGCTCTTGTTGAACAGTTGGTAGCCAGCCAGCTCATCCCGGGTCAATGCGGACTTATTGCCAAGCAGGTACTGGTCAAAACGGGAGTTGGGAGTGACCAGGGTCTTCTCAAACTCTGCAATCGCCTCGGTCACATGGTCAATCGTGATCTTGTCCTTGCCAAAAACCAGTTTGAATTCCCGCAGGTACTCCGGAATGGACTCCAGCACGTCCATGGCCAGGGTGTGCGAAAAAGCCATCTCCATCGGGTTTGCAATCGGGCCACCGGCCTGCTCTTTCAGGTCTGAGGCGCGACCGTCCCAGAACTGGGCCAGGTTCAGACTGGAATTGAGCACGGTGGGTGAATTGATCGGGCCTTGCTGCCATTTGTCACCAATCGAGGTCTTGAGGTTGTCAGTCCCACCCATGCTCAGGTTGTGGCAAGAGTTGCACGAAATCACACCAGACTTGGACAAACGGGGATCAAAAAACAATTTCTTCCCCAGCTCAACCTTGCCAATGTCCACTGCCTTGGGTGGTGTTACTGGTGCATGCTAACAACTTAGCTCTGTAACCTGTTGTTTTTATTATGCGTGAAGTCGATTTCACATAGAACTGCGTGACTCTGTGTGAAATGCCACCGTACTACCCCATAGAACACCGTACAAGCTCTTCAAGGTGCTTGGGTAGGGGTAGGTATCAACCAGCACAAAAAAACCGCTCTATGGCGGTTCTATGGTGGTCAAGGTCTGGGCCTTCTTCGTGGTGTGCTGGCTGGTGCCTGTTCCTGGTTGAGTTCTGCAATTCTGGCTTGTTCAAGTTCAGCTAAAAGCTTGTTCTTCTGCAAAATTAAAGAATTTAGTTTTGCTTCAGCTTTAATCCTTTCCTCCAAAGTTTGAGCATTAGCTAAATCAGCGTGTGCTGAATCAATCTGCATTTGTAGGCTGGCTAAAGATTTGGCTACGCCTTGAACTGCTCCAGAACTCGTTTTCCTTTCGGAAACGGGGCTTTTCGCATTCTGCGATCCTTTAGCTCCGCTGGTTGCTTTAATTGCATCTTTAAAAGAAATCCCTTTTTCAGTAGAGTTTGAAACTTTTCCAGAATTAATTTCTGGTTGATTTTTGTTAGTTGAAGAAATTTCTTGAACTGTGGTAGCTGTATTGGTAGAAATTGCTTTTGTTAAGCTTCTTTTTCCAGAATAAGCATTTGAGCCTTTAGGTATTCTCTTTGGTTTGTTGTATCTCTTTTCAATGAAATCTTTTCTGTATTCTGTGGATTCATCAAGCCTGACTTGAATTTTTGAAAACTGAAAATCATTCAAAAAAGTCTTATTAATTACTTCGTCAGCTTGTTGAACTAATTTTTTGTAATCTGAGTTTTTACTAAAAACAGGACCTCTTAACCTGGTTGCCTTCTTCTGGTTTGGAAATCTTACAGAAATAAAATCCATTCCTTTTCTTGTAACAGTGCAGCCTTTTTCCTCCAGAAATTCAATCAATTCATTTCTGTTTTTGATTTTTTCTTTTCTAATTAGTTTAGGAATTTCAATGCTTAAACGATTTTTGATTGTGTGTGAAGCTTTTCCCGCTGGAACTTTTTTGTCAAAAGCTGTGAATTCTGCTCTCAATGGGTCTTCTACAACTTGTGCATAACCAAGTTTATGATTCCAAATTGCAGAAAAATCTTTAACCATTTGATTTGATTTTTCGCCTGGTGGATCAATGTTGAACTGCTTTTGTGTTTTGACGTCAATCATTGGTATCAACAAATGAAGCTCTGTATTTCCTTTGTCTTCGTGTCTAACAATAAGCATATTTAATCTGTCAGGTCCAAGACCTGGTGCAAAAGCTTCATAAAAAGCTTTAACGATTTTATTTAGCTGTGCATTTGTTGGCTTTTCACCATCACGAAAAGCGATAACGCCAGAAGTGTATTTAAATTTCCTGGGGTTCTCGTCAATCAATAATTTGGTTAGGTCTGGATCACCATAAAAAATTTCTGGTTTAGGATTTCGTGGATTTCCATTTGAATCGTTATCTTGTAGTAGATAACGAATTGCTGAATCAGCTTTTCCCGTGCCGTGGTTGAAAAAATTAACAATCATTTCAACCTCCAACTTTCTTGAACTTGGAAAGCATTATTTTGTTTAATTGCTTTAGTTCTTCAAGTTCATTTCTGATTTCATCTAAAAGTTCTGGATAATCAGTTTTTAGAGAATTAACCTTTTTTGCAATCTGGTTAATATTGTTGCTTATCTTTGATTGCTGGTAAATACTTTTTGCAACTTCTGCAAGAATTGCTTTTTTTTCTGTTGCTGCTCCTGGTTTGGATAACAATTTTTCTCTACAAAAATTTGCAAGCGTGCTTTGCGGCGAGTTGCTAAAGTGATCAGTTAATTTCAAGTATTCAGTTGGTGAAAGATAGATGGAAATAACTTTTGTTCTCAATTCCTCGTTACCATCCTCTCCTGATTGACCAGTTGATTTTTTCTTTTTTATTTCCATTTTTGACCTTTCTTTTTATTGTTGTTAGTCGTGTGCGACAAATAGGGGAGTGGGGGAGCCCCACAGCTTTTATTCATTCCATTATGGGAATGATTGGGCTTGCTTAGAATTTGTCTTTTCTCTATTCATTAAACCAGAAACAAAACCGAAATCAAGTTTTGATATTGCAAGCAAATTTGCTTGTAGTTTGGTTGCTTGACTTTGATTGTTCAGTTTGTAAATCTATAAGTAAAATACAAGCAAATTTGAATGGAGGTTGTATGGCTAATAAAAAAGCAGAGATAAAAAGCAAGAACAGAACACTTTATTTGCACGAAGAATTGTTCAATCAGTTCTCAAAAATTGCGGTTGAAAACAGAAAATCAGTTAGTTCAATTTTTAATAGTTACATGCAAAGAGTGGTTGAAGATTACAAAAAGAAGAAGGAGCAGGCATAAAAAAACCACCTTTCGGTGGCTTATTTTTAATTGCTAAATATAGATTAAGCACCTGTTCCTGGGCAATTCTTTGGAGCATATTTGTTTGCAGCGGTTGTAGTGCAAGCCCATGAACCATCAGCGCCAGTTCTAGACCATTGAATGGTTTGACTTGCACCTTTAACTGTAAAGTAGCAAGTAATGCTTCCATCAGCGTTTGGATTAACTCCAATTGCTGAACATGTAGAACCTGGTTTTAAACCAAGTTCAGCAGCTTCATCAAAATCAGTAGATGCTTTACCTTCATTTAAAGCTACTTCAAAATTAGTTTTTCCTGGACTAATTTCAGCTAAAGCAGCAGCAACGTTTGCTTTAGCTACATAGTCTTGATATGCAGGTAAGGCAATAGCAGCTAAAATACCGATAATTGCAACGGTAATCATTAACTCAATTAATGTAAAACCCTTTTGCGCTTGTGTCTTGATAGAATTCAATTTCATAATTTCTCCCTTTATTGTTGTTTATTTTTCTATCGCTAATCAGAATAAACTTCCGTTTATCTTAAGTAGCTAAAATAACTATAAGAGAAAAAATTAAAAAATCAAATTTCTGTTGACAAAAGGTTTTTTATTTACGATAAGTATTAGGACAAAATTATGATTTTGTTACCTTGCATAAGGTTATTTTAGTCTGAAGATGCCAGCAATCCCGCTGGCATTTTCCTTTTTTGGCAATTTATTGCTTCTATTAAAATCTATTCTGTAATATTAATTTTTTACTCATATTGACTAGTCTAAATAAAAAACCACCTTTCGGTGGTTTGTGTCATTCTGTATTGATTATAGTGAATCAAAAAGAACAGTAGCTTGAGCAGCAGCTATGCATGCTGTTGTGACGGTTGCTGGGTTAATTACATTAGTTCCGAAAGCTTTAACAACAGTTGCACCAACAGTTACTTGGTCAAACTGAGCGCCACCAGTAGTTACTAACTTAGTACAAACATCATCAGTTACTAATGGATAAGTAATTCTGAAGCCGTTGTTAGTACCTGTGCCTAAGTTTGTAGGAGCAATACCAACAGTTCCACCGAATGTGTTAACAATAGTTGTTGCTGTTGCACGCATAGCTTCTGGAGTAATCTTAGCATTATTAGCTACTGCTGGAGTAAGACCAGCATAGTTTGGACTTGCACCGTATAAGTTTTTGATGCCAGCACGAATGGTGTCAAGATTGCGTGATTCAGCATTGGCTGAGTTAGCTGTTTGAACTTTAGAATAAATAGTATAAACACCAACTGAGGCCAATGCTATAAAACCAACCACTAAAAGAATTTCAACCAATGTGAAACCTTTACTTTTTATTTTGCTTAAATTTAATTTCATAATTTTCCTTTATAGTTTTTTGTCTTTCAAGAGCCAGAATAAATCTCTGACCCTTGAATACCTATAAATGAAAAAATGAAAAAATCAAGCTTTGGCTTGACAATGCTTAATTTATTTGAGATAACAAAATGGAAGAAATTTCATTTTTTCACTCTTTAGGTAAGTTTTTTGTCTCTCAAAAAAACGTAAAAAGGCCAGTGTATAAACTGGCTTTTTTATTTTCATTTAATTAAAACTGGCCCGCTGTCCTTTTTTGTTTTATTAACATAAAACCTGCCTACAGGCAGTCCATTGCTTCGCTTCTTAGACTTCCATTAGGAAGTTCTTTTTTGCTTTACTGATTTCTATTCTTTTTATTCGATCTATAGACAGCCATAAGGCTGTACTGATCTTCGATCTCTGTACTTGGTCTTAAGAAAGTGCTATGCCTGAATCGGCATAGCTTTCCCTTAGGGACTGTATCAGTCACCTTTTGGCTATTCCGTTCAGGCTGTATGCCCAGTTACCGGCAGAAGTTATTTTTAAGTTACTTCATTCTCTGGTTCAGGTTCTTAAATAACCCCTTAACACGGTCCAGATTCAGCTTCGTTGCTACTTTGTTAAGATCCCATTGTTGTAGCTTTAAGAACTATTTTTCCAGTTTTGCTTAAGGGGACTATGGTAGTCAGTTTTGTTTTGTTCCCCGCCTTCTACTTCGGCTTTCTGGTAGTTCGGGTGTTCCAATCGGGAAGAGAATTTGAATTGATTTCTGAGGTCATTTCACTTTCAATTGACGTGTAAAACACTTGAACTTTTATTTATTAAGTTATTTTAGATTTGTCAAGTATTGAAATCAGAAAACAAAAAAGCCAGCTTTCGCCGGCTTTCCTGTTACATGTCAATGTGAATTGAAATGACCCCAGATATTCATATGTTAATGATTAAATTTAATTTGTCAATATCTAATTGAAACAAAAATACCAGCTTTCGCTGGTATTCCTGTAAGTGCTTATCTGTCTGGATAAAATAAACGGATAACTAGGATGACAGATATTTTTAATTTAATTTAAAATATTGATTTGTCAATACTGATTTTAAATTAAATAACCTTGCTCTAATCCTGTTGCAATTCCACCGGCCCAATCAGTGGTTAGAAATTCTCTAACAGTTGTGAAACAGTGCTCCACAACATCATCATAGATTGGATTTTTCACATAGTCGTCAGCGTATCTAAATTCACGATCTGTGTTCTTTTGCTTTCTAAATATATAGATCTGATCTATCTTATATTTCTTTAAATTAACCGATTCGGTGAGTTTTAGCCATTCTGCAACAACAATATACATTGCATCAGGATTTTTTTGCTTTAGTTGTTCTGCGGCTGTAGAGACATCTTGAAGCATTGTTTTATCAAGATATGTCTTGCATTCAATAGCTACTGCTGGAATATCCCAAGTGTGATCTTCTGTGATACCTGAACCATTACAGATCATTTTTGCATTGACACTTGCACCAATAGCAAAGTCATGATCTTTCTTTTCGACAAGAGCATGTGGAGCTTTTACCATTGCTTCGTATGATGGAGCTCTAAAAAATACATCCTTAAAAGAATGCGATTTCCCGATCAACGCAGATTTTGAAATTCCGAGAACCAAATCCCTGAATAAATAATACATAAATTCTTCCAAAATAGAAGAATGTAGGTTTGAGCGAGAATCAAACTTTTCAGCATAATGTTGCTGATCTACAAAATCTTTGTATTCATTCAGGAGGGCAACTCTTTTTTTAATTATTTCTGAATCATTATCCGTAGTTTTTTTGAAAGGCCCCTTCAAATCCTCGTTGTCCTGCTTCCATTTATCGTATCGAACACGAATTTCTGCCAAATACTTTCGTGAATCTGCATCACGGTATTTGGTTGCGTGGTTTTCTTTTTGCTCTAAATTATTTCCATGAACAAACATGGTTACTCCTGATAGTTCTTCATAAGATGTTCAGCAATCGCTTTCGCCATCATTGGAGGAACTGCATTACCGATCTGGTTATATTGACAAAGATGTGTGTCCTCTGTTCGACCTTCACGGTTCAGCAATTTGTGACTGACGACAGTTGGTTTTCCCTTGAAGACATACCAATCAGGAAATGATTGAATTCTTGCACCTTCACGTGCTGTGAAATTTCTATTTTTAAAAGGGTGAACAAAGTTTGCATAGAAAGAGGCTGGCACAGTATGACAAGGTTTGTGCGGATACATCCTTCTATTATTTTGGTCATAAACCTTATCTGAAATTTCAGTGCTATTTCTTTTCAGCGGCTTAAGATGATCTGGAACATCGGATGTGCTGTGCCCCCACTCCATAGCTTTAAACCGCTCTACAAGCCTTTGTGAGTGGTTCATAGCCTTGTGGTTGAACAGATCCTTAGCACCGTCTCTAAGTGTGGCCTGGTAGCTGTTTTGAGCCTCTTTCGTATATGCCTGAATCTCTGCACCCTCTCGCGCTTCAAGTTCAGGAAGATCAGAAATTGCTTCCCAAAGAGTAGGGCACTTTAAAAATCCAGAAGTAAAGAGATCTCCACTTCCTTCAACTGCATGCGTTTTAGGTGGGAATGGATCTTTAATCTCTTTTCTTGTTGCTATTACAACAAGGCGCTTTCTGATTTGTGGAACACCGTAATCAGTTGCCTCAAGAATTTTATAGCTGGCAAAGTAACCAAGATTTTTTAATTCATTAACAATAATGTCAACTACAAGCTCTTTTGATTCGGTTTTTGCCTTGATTAGATTTGGAACATTTTCCATAATCATAATCTCTGGCTTTAATATTCGGCCAACTCGAATAAATTCTTCAAACAACGAATTTCGTGGATCTTTTGGATCTCCGCTATTTTTATTGCAAATAGAAAATCCTTGGCAGGGTGGGCCACCAAGAATTACATTTGGTTTGCTTGAACCAAAATTCTCTAAAATTTCCTCATCTGTAAGGCTTGTTATGTCTCGGTGCGATACGGTTGCATCTGGATGATTAAATTTAAAAGTTTCACTGGCCCAGCTATCTCTTTCAATCGCACCAATAAGTTCAGCACCGGCCAATTGGAAGCCCAAACTAAACCCGCCTGCACCAGCAAACGTATCAAGGATTTTAAATTTCATGGGTTCTTAGGCTCTTCTGGCTTGTGTTCGCTGGTATTGAGAAAGATCATGATTTTTGACTTATCTTTATCAATGCCAGAAATTTTGCAAATTCTCTTTTTCAAATAATCTTTGTGAGTCTTCACGAAATTATTTGGAATCATACCGATTTTGGTTTGCCCTTTAAATACCAGATAGCAATCTACTGCTGGTCCGATCTTTTCTCGGTATTCATTGAGTTTTGCTGGTTTGTGTTCAATACGAACAGTGTCTCCAATTTTCACCATAGAGAATGAAATTGGAGACACTGATTGAAGTTCAACTTCCATTTTTATTTATTGATCAAGTAGTCTTCAATGTTTCCACCAGCTTCAATAATTTCCTTAACCCACTTAGGACGAGCACCTTTACCGCCAGCCCATTCTTCATTGTTGGGGCCACGATATTTGGCTTCTGCTTTAGGCTTATCAACAGGTGCAGATTTCGGGGGTTTGGCCTGTGTTAATTGGAATCCACACTCTTCAGCAGTAAGGCCATAGGTTTTGATGTTCTTCAGAACTTCAGTCAGAATTTCTGATTTCTTCTGTTGAATCAGTTCATTTTTCTGCTTCAGCAGTTCATCAATCTGTTTCTGAATTTCATCAATATTATTCATCTTTGGTCCTTTGCTGGTGGTAGCCATGAAATTTCTCCTGATTGTACACTACTTCTTTAAGCTGAAATAGTGGTTCTGGGTGATTGCTGGGTTGCTATGTCCTACTGACCTTAACAATTCTGCTTGAGTGCTTAATCCTGCGGGAATTTGAGTTTCAATGTGTTCCTCAATCTTCCTGACACTTGCAAAGCCTAAAAATTCAGAAATCAATAGGCTGTTGCTTGCTCCAATTCTTTCAATAAATCCAGAAATAGCTTCTTTTCTTAATCCGTGAATTTTAATGTGTTTTAGGTCATTGTCTTCCATTACACGATAAAAATTACTGTCGTAACCTAACACGGTGTAAGTGAATAGCCGATCTTGTCCTTCTTTCTTAGGAATAGAGTTCAGCAATTCTTTGGCTTCTGGTGTGAGATAGACAATCCTTGGCTTACCTGATTTTGTGTGTTCAAGGTAAATGTGTTTTTCAAAAACTTGGCTCCATTTCAACAATACTGCCTCAGTTCGGCGCATTGCTGTAAAAAGCATTAATTTTGAAATCCAACCAAGTTCAGGATTTGGATAGTTGTCCAGCAGTTCAAAAAAATTCTTTTTGTCTTTATCTGTGATTCGATGAACTTTTTTGGAAATCATTCCATCCGAAGTTTTTAGCAAATCACGATCATAATCCCTCGTTGGATTAGGAATTGATTTCAAATCTGGATCAAGATACTTCAATTTTTTGAAAAGATTGCTAATTGCTGTGATTTCTCGTTGAATTGAAATGGGTTTGATTCCAACTTTACGGCGTGCCTTTATGTATTCATTGATTTCAATTTCGGTTATTTGTTTTGGCTTAAATTCACCAAAAGCTTTTTTTCCATCATAGTGTTTGTAAATCAGCTTTGAAATTGGAAAGCTTTCATCTGATCTTTCATTGATGATGGTTTTTTTGATGGTGCTGTAAAAGCCAATTATTGAAGCTTTATTTCTTAATTTAATTTTTCCCTCTGCTGTCTTTGGGTCGCAATCTGCAAACCTTGGATCAACATAGGTTTCAATATAGGATTTAATGTATGCTTCAATTGTTGGATTGGAAATGAAATCTTGAATTATTTTTAATTCAGTTTTTTGCTGTTCTTCCAGCAAGTGAATTTGCTTTTGTCCAGTTGCTGACTTTGAAGCATTCAGGAACTCAACAGCTTCATCTAAACTCTCAAACAGACGATCCTGCTTGAAGTTCTTCCTGTTGATCTGTACTCGGTACTTCGTGACTGGGGTACCGTCCTTGTTCTTGCGGGTTAGCTCTTGGATTCCACGGGGTAGGGCCACTTTTTCCACCTTTGTGTGTGCGTGATGTTGTGTGACATTTTAGGCCCCAATATGGTGCATGTGAAGTTTTATCGGTGAAAAAAAGAAGCAGCTTTCGTTCAAAAATTCTTCAAAATTAGGAAAACAATGTCTGAAATCAACAACTTACAGAAAGGAAGCCGCCCCCTAGAGATCATCACTCTAG
>JAQTXT010000165.1 GCA_028688645.1 Rickettsiales bacterium | reverse complement strand
AACATTATTGGCACTTTTTAAAAGATTTAATTAGAAAGTTTAGATTAAATTGTGATAATTTCTATGAGAATTTAGATAGAGCTTTAAAAGAGAGATATGTTGCAACTAAAATGTGAAAGGCTATAAACAATCTCACCAACTATTTCAATTTCTCTTGGCTACTTTCTCCAAAACCATCAAGATATCTATTCACAAATGTATCTGAATATACTTTTTCTGGAGATTGTACTTCTCTTAGAACTTGCTGAGGAGCAACAGTAGTAAATATATCTTCTCCCATTCTTGGATCTTGAGGAACAATTGATGTAAAATTTTCTTCAACAGAAGGTATTCCAAAACTTACCATTAGTTTCCTTGAAGCAACAGTTACTACTTGTCCTCTTTCTGCTTGTTGTAAAACCTCTATAATTCTAGTATTAATTCTATCATAAGTTAATGCAGTATATGAAACTCTAGGGGATATTAGTCCTGCAGATTCTTCATTATCTATTCTTTGTAATACTTCAAAAGCAGTAAATAATAGTTCTTCTGATATACTTCTTAAATGATTTTCTATCGTCAACATTTAATTCTCTTCTGATATTTAAACAACTAGATTTTAAGAATTCGATAATAAGTTTATTTTTAACGGCCTTTAAGTCACTTAAATAAGAATTGCTTAATCTAATATAGTATTTCAGATCAAATTTACTATGATCTGGAATTAAAATTGCTGGTATAAAATTACCACCTCTTAATATATCAAAAGCTAGGCTATATGGCAAAAATGAGTTTTGTGCAAGTCTGCAAAGAACATCTGAATTAACTTTTTCTTCAGTTCTTTTTGCCCAAATGCCTTGTAATGTTGTGGCAGGAGTGTTTGGGTTGTATACAAGTGCGCTAAGAACATTTGATTAAATACTTTATATAACAAAAATATAAATTTAAGTCTCTATTTAATACTTAAAAATCAATTTCTATTCTGTTATATAATCTATAAAATCAAAAGCATAACTACAATTTTTACAGAAAAAAATATCATAGCCAATCTAAATAATTTTCGAATATTAAAAAATATTGACTTATCTAAAATTGCCATGTTAATATCAAAACAATCGGAGGTTATATTAATAATATAGGAAAAATATGTTAGAATTATTGCAAAGATTGATAGCTTTCAAATATTCATGTAAATTAAATCATTGGAAAACGGATAGTTATGCGAAACATTTGCTATTCGATAGACTTCAAGAAGATATTGATGATTTTGTTGACAAAATAGCTGAGGGATATTTCATGACAACAAAAAAGCAAGACAGTTTAGAGCAAACTATTTTGCAAACAGAATATATAGATAAAGATTTAGCAAAACTTGCAAAAGATATAATTACACGCATAGAAACAGACATAGACACTATAAAAATCAGTCAAGGAATGTTATCACTTTTAGGCAGTATTAACGAAAGTTTTGATGGGAAATTAGCTTTATTGAGTTTAAATTAATTTTCACTTTTATCATAAACAACTTGAATTTTTGCGCCGCAATTATTTAATTTTTCGGCCAAAAATTCATATCCCCTTTCAAGATGGTAAATTCTTCCAACTTCTGTTTTTCCTTCAGCACATAAACCAGCAAGAACTAAAGAAACAGAAGCCCTTAAATCGCTAGCCATAACTTGTGCATTTTTATAACAACCATCTTTTCCTTCAATAACCGCCCTATTTCCAATAACAGTAATATTCGCACCCATTCTATTCAATTCAGGAACATGCATAAATCTATTTTCAAAAATTGTCTCATCAACAGTAGATTCCCCATCTATCATTGCCAATAAAGTAACTATTTGCGCTTGCATATCTGTTGCAAAACCTGGATAGACATCAGTAACTACATTAATTGGTTTTAATTTTTTTCTACTCCTTTTAATCCTTATAGTACTGTTATTAATTTTTTTAATACTAGCTCCAATTTCAGTTAATTTTTCAATTAAATTTTCAAGAGTATTATAAAAATCAAGTCCTGTAATAGTTAAATCGCCATCAGTCATTAAAGCACCAATCATATAACTTGCGGCTTCCATTCTATCTCCCATTACACAATACTCAGCAGAATGAAGATCTTTTACACCAATTATTTCAATATCAGGAGTTCCAACACCTTTAATTTTTGCACCCATAGCTATTAAACAATTAGCCAAATCTATTATTTCTGGCTCTTTTGCCGCATTTCCAATTCTTGTAATCCCTTCAGCTAAAGTTGCCGCCATCATAATATTTTCAGTAGCACCAACAGATGGAGATCTTAATTCAATATTCGCTCCTTGTAATTTTCCATTCTTACAAACAGCTTTTACATAACCATCTTCAATTTTTATATCAACACCCATTTCTTTAAAAGCATCTAAATGTATATCCACAGGTCTACTACCTATAGCACATCCACCAGGCAAAGATACTTCAGCTTTTCCAAATCTTGCTAATAACGGTCCTAAAATTACAAAAGATGCTCTCATTTGAGATACTATTGAATATGGGGCAATATAATTATTTAAATCTTTATTATCCAAAATTATAACCTTGCCATTTTCATGATTGCTTAGATCACCGTCCAGAATCATTTTTCCACCAAGATGATTTTGCAAATATATTAGAGTAGTCATATCTAAAAGATTTGGTATATTACTAAGCTTTAAAGTTCCATTTTTTAAAAGAACACTGGCACAAATCATTTTTAAAGCAGAGTTTTTAGCGCCGGAAACTTTGATTTTTCCAACTAATTTACATTTTCCTTCTAACACCATTTTTTTCATCATAGACTATCCCAAAAATATCTCCCAACAACTAATTCGAGTTTACAAATCGAAAATAAATTTTCAAGAACTAAATAATTGATTTTAAATATTTTGTCATATAACTTATCACTAATGTTTCACAAAAACTTTATATTATGGAGTTAGATGAATATTTT
>JAQTXT010000164.1 GCA_028688645.1 Rickettsiales bacterium | reverse complement strand
GTATTTCCTTTGAATACTCTATGGTCTATTCCCCAGCATCTCCATCTATCACCGTATGCTTTAATCTCTACTTCTAATCTATCATCTTGTATATCACAAGCTCCCACAAGGAATAGAGCGTCCTTTGGTATAAAGTTATTACTTCTGTTCTCTTCTTTAAGTCTTCTTACTTTGTATATCTCTACACCTGCAATAGTTTCTTCAAATGGAAGACCTAATGTTAAATTGTAGAAGCTCTGAAGTTTTACTGGATCTCTACCACTATCTAAGAAATCAGCTACACAATCTTCCCAGCTTTTGAATAGTGAATATAAAGCAGAAAGATGATAGCTTCTATAATGAGGTTTCTTAGCTTGTGTAGTTGGTATCCACTCACCACTAAGGAGCATTTTTTTCTTGTGATAGTCTTTAAGGTCTGCTCCACAATGTTTACATCTATAAACTACCGAACTATAGTTTCCATTTTTACATTCATCGGAGTTAAAGATTAGACCGTAGGATTTGGTTTTAATGTTTAGACTATTGTTTGTTTTATTTCTTGTTTCTTTATTGTTGTTTGTTTCATTTTTATCAATCTCTGTAGCTTTACTATCATCATATTCTCCGCCATCACTACTATAAAATATCAACTCTTGTTTCTGATGACAGAAAGGACAAGGAACATAAAACTTTCTTTGATCCCCTTTCTCATAAAATTCTTTTATGTTTGAAGTACAAGAAAGAAGTGGAGTTGATATGTATCCAATCTTTCTTGTTCTTGAATAACTTTCTGTTCTTTTTACTGCTAGGTCTATTGGACTACCTTCGCCTGCAAGTGATTTTGGATACGCATCTAATTCATCAAGGAACAACTTTTTGATTGGTAAGCTTCTAAGACTATTTGCATTATGGCAACCACTGATTCTGAGGAAGCCTCCCAGAAAGTCTATTAACTCTGCAGTATCTCCAGTTCTTCTACTATGTCTATTATCTGTTTCTGCAAGTATTTTATCTCTTAGATTACTATTATCTATTAGGTTATCAATCTTTATACTTTTAAAGTCTTTTAATAGTTTTAAATCTCCAGACACTAACATCATGGGGCTTGGGTCATGAGCGATACTGTATCCAATCACATTCTCAAATATAGCTGTAGTGAATCCAAGTTGAACGCCTTTCATTATCGCTATTTCTCTTATTGGGCTATTCTTTGAGAAGCAGTTTGCTATTTCTTTAGCATAGGGTGTATTGTCATAACTAAAGTTTCCAGTTATATTTGATACCTTTGATGTCATGAAACGATTTTTCTCAGCCCATTCAGATACTTCGGGAAGTAAGTCTTTAGGAAGAAACGCTTTTATACTTTTAAAGATTTTTCTGATTTGGTCTTGTTGGTTTTGTAATTGTTTGGTTTGTTGTTTGGTTTTTTCTGTTTGGTGGTTTGATTGTTGTTTTATCTTTTTCTTATCTATTTTTTGGTTTGGTTGTTTCATAATTTTAGGAATTCTTTTTCTGCTTTATTTACTGTGGCTTCTATTTCTTTTTGTAATGCTTTCGTTATAAGATTTATGATTAGTGGTTTAGGTTCTTCTTCAGTTTTTGTTATATCTATCACTTCATCAACTATATTTAATGGAATCTCTACAATGTTTTTGGCTAGGTTTCCAATTGTTTTACTTATTATTCTATTCAATAATTCTGTATTGATGAGGTCTCGTTTCTTTTCACGAACTTGCATTTCAAGAAGTTCAGATTTGTATTTCTCACTATCTAGTTTATGTCGTTTGGTTTCATATTCTATGGTGCTGAAGTTAGGATTGTCTTTTGGCAGTTTATTTGTTTTATTATCAATGGTTGGTTTATTATTTTTTGAGTTTATCTTTTTGGGGTTTTCTGATTCTGATTTGTTTTCTTTTTCAATTTTTAATTCTCTTTTTGTAATTCTGTCTTTATGCTCTTGAATCTCAAGTCTTTTGTCTTTGATGTATTGTTGCATTTCTTGAGTTGAGATATCTATTTTACCATTTACATCAACTTTGACTTCTCCTTTCTTAACTAGTCTACTTACTACTATTGGAAGACAGCCAAGTAGATCAGCAAACTCTCGTTTAAGAAGTTTTGTTTTTTGTTTTATCATGTTTCATTGAATATTCCTTGTATTATTTCTTGCTATCTCTTCACTATCTCTTGAACTATTCCTTTAACTATTCCTTCGTTTTTTACTCTTGTTGTTTTAGTAGCTTCCAAGTCTTGATTTATAATGTCCATCTATCTATTCCTTGGAATTCAACTTGGGGAGTGTGTATGCGGGGCGGTGGCCAAATTTAACCGCGAGGCATTTGTATGTTGCACAGTACCTTTGATGTGCTGTGGTGCGTGTATTGTGTAGTGTTTGTTGGTGTGGTGTGTTAGTCATGTTTATTTGCTTTGTTTGTTCTTTTATTTATTTGTTTTGATTTGTTTTTTTAATAGTTTCTTATCTTTATGCTGAATGCTCTTGCATTGCTATCTATTACATTCTGTGCTACTTGTGTATAGATTTTATTCATGTTCTTTAATTCGCTTTCGTATGTTGGCTTGAGCCATTCTCTTTTCTTGATGTGTGTGCTTTTATTGTTGAATGAATATAACTTTGTTATTTGGACTTTGTTGTCTGTTGTATTGTTATTATCATCGCCTTGTTTTATTATCCTATATATTCCTACTTTGTTGTTCTTTGTGTGTGCTATTACAGGTTTGTTGCCTAGTGTCTTTATTCTATTGTGTGCTATAAGCATTGATATTCTACTTAGTTCTAGTGTCTCTTGATTTGTGTTAAATCTGAATGTCCTTAGTATGCTAGTTGCTGGTGCTGGTTTTAAGTTTGTTATTCTATTCTCTTTTTTTATTGTCTTTGTAAATGTGTTTCCAGTTCTTATTGTTTTAAATCCTAATGTGGTATGTTTAGTTTTTGATGTTACTGATTGTCCTAATTCA
>JAQTXT010000035.1 GCA_028688645.1 Rickettsiales bacterium | reverse complement strand
GTCTTAGACATCTGGAAACTTTAGTGAGAATATTAGATAGAATATTGAAAATAGACTATAGAAAAGAAAAAGAATCAATGTCTAGGATTAAAGCTTTGATTAAGTTCTGCAAGATTGATTAAATTCTTTGTGGCGTAGGTTCCTAGACACAACACACTAAAATTAAATGGATTGCAGTTGAACAGTTTGTAAATTCAATTTTGCTTCGTTCATTTCATTAACAAACCTAACACCGCAATGACAGATGGAGGGAATAGCTGTTGCAAACCTAACACCACAATTGTAAATGTTAACTATTCGTTGACATTTACAATTCCCTTCCTCGCCTTTGCAAGGATAAACTCCATCGGGAATCCAGGAATAAAAATAAATAGCTCCCCTTTGTCAACTTCGTTGACATTTCCCCTCAAGGAGGGGAAAGATTACGAGTTGTGATTAAGATAAGGTAGTTCAACAACCAAGAATATCTTGCCCCTCCTTGAGGGGAAATGTCAACGAAGTTGACAAAGGGGAGCTATAAAACCTTAACCCACCGCCGACTTCAGCAGGAAGAGGTTGCAAACCCCTTCTTGCATAGTGATAGGAGATAGACTAAAATCTATTCTCGCAGAAAAATCGAATACTGCAATCAGAATTATCTAATTAAAGCTGATATGAAAATAATTAAAGATGTTGCTAAAAATCCAATGACACAACCTATTATACCAGATTTGAAAATTTGTTTTTTGTCTTTGTCTTTGATTATAGCTAATCCTATTAAATTGGAAATTAAGACAATGATGAGTAGAATGCGAAATAGACTAGAAGCTAATCCGATAACGAAACTAATTCTGTTGAATTTTCTTAATTTATTAGCGTTTATGCCGTTTTCGTTCATATTTATATCTGTAATCAATAACTTTTACTAGCTTAGATTGTGAATTATTTTTTTTCAATGAATATTTGATAAATAAATTTGAACAGGAAGGATTTTGTAAATCTATTTCCGCAGAAGTATTTATTGAAAAAGCTACAACACTATAAAAGGTCTATCAAGTTAATTTGATAGACCTTTTAAATAATTAATATAGTTAATTAGAATCATTCTTCTGTTGTAATATCAATAATATCTTCTATATCATCACTTTCAATCTTAGCGACAGAAACAACTTTTTCATTTTCTCCAGCTTTCATCAAAGTAACGCCTTGAGTATTTCTTCCAGAAATTCTAATGTTTTGAACTTTGGTTCTAATTACAGTTCCTTTATCACTAATCATGATAATTTGTTTATCATTATCAATAGGGAAAGAAGCAATAACAAAACCATTTCTCTTTGATGTAATGATATTTGTGATACCACTGCCACCTCTATTTGTTACTCTATATTCATAAGCAGAAGTTCGCTTTCCAAATCCATTTTCAGTAATTGTTAAAATGAATTCTTCATTTCTAGCCATTGCTTCGATTTTATCTTTTGATAATACTTTCAAAATTTCATTATTAATTTTAACAGGCATTGGTTCAGAAATATTCGATAATAATGAATTTTCATCCCTTGGAGTGTTATAAACTTCATTTAATTTCATTCTTGTATCTAGATCAATTTTTAAGTAATTATCTCTATCTTCTATTGATTGGGCTTCACTATTTTTTAAAACAGACATTGAAATTAATTCGTTGAAGACATCTAGCTTAATACCTCTGACACCAGTAGAACTTCTACTTTGAAAAACTCTTAGTTTTTCAAGTGGAAATCTAATACATTTTCCAGTTTTTGATGATAATAAAATATCATTGTTGTTGTCACAAATTGAAACACCAATAAGTTTTTCATTTTCACCAAGTTTCATTGCAATTTTACCGTTGCTTTGAATACTTTCGAAATCTTCCATGGAATTTCTTCTAACATCACCTCTGTTTGTAGCAAATACAATATTTTTCTTCATCCATTCTTCTTTCTCACCTAATAATGGCATAACTGTTGAAATTACCTCATCTTGTTCAAGTGGTAAAATATTAACAACCGCTCTGCCCTTTGATTGATTACTTCCAAGTGGTAATTTATAAGTTTTCATTCTGTAAACTTTTCCCTTACTTGAGAAAAATAAAATAGGAGTATGGGTATTTACAACGAATACATCAGTTGTATAATCCTCATCGTGAACTGTAATTGCAGACTTACCTTTTCCACCTCTATTTTGTGCTTTATAGCTAGACAATGGAACTCTTTTTATATAGCCATTCATTGTGGTAATAACGACCATATCTTCTTTTGGAGTTAAATCTTCGATATCTATATCACTTTCAGCTTCTAAAATTTGAGTTCTTCTAGGAACAGAAAATTCCTCTTTTACTTTTGATAGTTCATCTTTAATAATTCTCACCAATTCAGTAGTACTAGACAAAATTCTCAAATATTCTTGAATTTCGGTTGATAATTCTTTCAATTCACCATCAATTTTTTCACTTTCTAAGCCAGTTAATTTTGATAATTTCATATCAAGAATTGCTCTAGCTTGAATTTCTGTAAAATAGAATCTTCCTTTTTCAATTCTATTTCCTCTATCATGAATTAAAGCAATTAATGCTTCAACAACACCAGCATCCCAATCTCTTTTCATCAATTCTTCTCTGGCTTCTGTTGTATCCTTAGCTCGCTTAATTAATGCAATTACTTCATCAATCTCATTCACTGCTACTCGTAAACCAATTAAAACATGCGCTCTATCTCTAGCTTTAGCAAGTAAAAATTCTATTCTTCTTGTAACAACCTCTTTTCTGAACTTTACAAATATTTTAATAATATCTAAAACACCAAAATTCTCAGGTTTTCCATTATTCAAAGCCAAAATATTTGATGGGAAATTAGTTTGCAACTCAGTAAAGCTATAAATTTGACTTAAAATAACTTCAGGATTACCATCTCTCTTGGTTTCAATAACAACTCTAATACCTTCTTTATTAGATTCATCTCTTAAGTCAGAAATACCCTCAATTCTTTTTTCTTTAACTAAGTCAGCAATTCTTTCAACCAATTTTGCTTTATTAACTTGATATGGTATTGAAGTGATGACTATCTGAGCCTTACCATTCTTATGTTCTTCAATACCTGCCTCACCTCTCATCACAATGCTTCCTCTGCCAGTTTTCATAACATTGGCATAAGCACCTCTTCCCATAATCAAACCACCTGTAGGAAAATCTGGACCAGGTATTATTTGTAATAATTCATCTGCAGTCAATTCAGGATTGTCAATATATGCTATAGTTCCATCAATTATTTCACCCAAATTATGAGGAGGAACATTTGTCGCCATACCAACAGCAATACCATTACTACCATTAACGAGCAAGTTTGGAAATTTTGCAGGCAAAACGACAGGTTCTCTTTCAGTTCCATCATAATTGTCAGAGAAATCAACAGTATCTTTATCTAAATCATCAGTTAAAATATGAGCCAACTTAGCTAGTCTAGCTTCAGTGTACCTCATAGCAGCTGGCGGATCATCATCAATAGAACCAAAGTTTCCTTGTCCATCAATCAAAGGTGCAGACATTGAAAATTCTTGAGCCATTCTAACCAAAGCTTCATAAATTGAAGTATCGCCATGTGGATGGTATTTACCCATAACATCACCGACAATTCTAGCGCACTTTTTAAATGATTTATTATAATCATAACCATTTTCATACATAGCATACAAAATCCTTCTATGAACAGGTTTCAAACCATCATTCACATCAGGAATTGCTCTCGCAACAATAACACTCATTGCATAGTCAAGATAAGACTTCTTCATTTCTGCTGATATTTCAACATTCTGTATATCGCCATGGTTAAATTCTTTTTCCATTTCTTTTTGCGGTTATTTTTATTATCTAAGCTAATAATATATTATAATTGGCGATGTTTTAAAAGCAAGAAAATTAACAAAAAATTAAAATAATATAATCATTAAATTATATATTTTTATTATGCTTTATAAACTTTTACAATTTATATTTAAAAAATAAGATTAATAGAATTTGTAATTTTTCAACTATAGTTAATTAATGGGATTAATTATAAAATAAAAAAGAACTATAAATCTTCAACTTCTTATAAATAATTGAATTTAATTTAGACAATATTTATAAAGCACTCACTTCAATCAGCTATAGATTCTATCGAATATTCTTTTGCTTTCAATTTTTTCCAAAATAGATAAACTTTCTTATAAGTATGTTTAAAATAATTTGGATTAAATTTTTCTCCAACATAATATTTCATATACGCATTTGTCGTTTTACCACCCCTATATTTGTCAGGCATACATTGAGGCAAATTATAAAATTCATTATTTTTGATATTTGGAAATTTCATTAATTTAATAATTCTTTCACACTTATGTTTTTTTTTATATCTCCTTGTATACTCTTTGGCCAAAGCTAAACCATATTTTTTCAGCCAATTCCAATTAGCTTTGGACTTTCCAGCCCAAATACTACAAGGATGTTTCAGATGCGTTGGTTTATATGGCGACTTTTGATTATTCAAATAAAGCCCATTAGACAAAAGCTGAGTGGTTTCTAAAACCATTTTAACAAGTCGCTTATCATCAAGCATTTTGCTATTTAATTCTGGATTATGTGTAAAATAAAAAATATTCATAATTCTGAGTTGTTTATAATACCTCCAAACCACCCAACTAATTTTTATAAACTAAAAAATTTCTAATTTATTAAAGAAAAATTCAATTTCCATTTTAGCATTTTCAACGGAATCAGAACCATGAACGCAATTTTCTCTAATACTAGTAGCAAATAACTTTCTGATAGTTCCTTCATCAGCTTCTACAAAATTAGTTTTTCCCATTACTATTCTATTTTTTTGAACAGCATCATCACCTTCTAAAATTTGGACTATAATAGGTCCAGAGATCATAAAATTAACTAATGGTTCATAAAATGGTTTTCCTAAATGCACCTCATAAAATTCTTCTGCTTGTTTTTTTGTCAACAAAATCATCTTTTGAGCTATTATTTTTAGACCATTTTCTTCAAACATAGCATTAATTTTTCCAGTCAAATTTCTTTTTAAGGCATCGGGTTTTAATATTGATAATGTTCTTTCCATAGTAAAATATAATATTTGAATATGATTACTTTATAATACATAAAAGCGTAGTTTTCAAGATAAATTATCTATAACATTTTTTACAAATAATAAATCACCCCAAGCATCCTTTTTCTTACCAGATTGTCTTAATAAATAAGATGGATGGAAAAGTGGTGTACTCTTAATATTTTTGCCTTGCAAATATTGATTTGTATAATCAAACAATTGTCGTCTTGCCTTTGTAATTGTTAGATCAGTTTCAATCAATGATGTCAATGCAGTAGAGCCCATAAAAACAATAATTTTTGGATTTATCAATGCTATATGTTTTTCAACAAATGGTCTACAAATCGCAACTTCTTGTTCAGTTGGAGTTCTATTTCCAGGTGGTCGCCAAAATAAAGTATTTGTTATATATAAATCTTTTCTTGGAATACCAATTGCTTTAAACATATTATCCAATAATTCACCACTCTGCCCACAAAATGGTCTTCCCTCAATATCTTCATTATTCCCAGGTGCTTCTCCCAAAATCAAAATATCAGGTTTTGTATTTCCTTCACCAAAAACAGTATTTTTTGCTAATTTTTTAATCTCCAAATATCCATCAAAATTTTCAACAATATTTTTCAATTCATCTATTGTATTTGCACTATCCGCCAATTCCCTAGATTTTTTTATAACATCATCAAGACTATTATTTTGTTGTGCCATTTTCATATTATCATTTCTATATTTATTTGCTAAATTTTGATATATATAATTAAAACTTGTTTTGTTTCCATCAGAACTATATTTTATTGTTTCTTCCTTTTTAATTTCCGTAGTTCCAACTTGCATTTTTACCTTATTTTGTATAGTGATATTAACCTCTTCACTCGGTAATTTTCTAAGTGTAGTTTGATTTTGCAATGGTAATGTTTCACATGAAACATCAAAATGATTACACGGCTTTTCCTCAATAATATCTTCAATATTATTTTCTTTATACCATTGAATTAAAGCTTCTTTTTCCATTTCAATATTTTTTCATTTCACTTACATAATAGAATTTATTAAAAATAAATCAATAACTATATAACCTTTATATCTAATTTACTCAACAATTCGGTTGCTTGCGATTTTGAAATAAAAGCACCTTGAATTTTATCAGGACTAACATTTCCAATATCACAACCCCTTAAATCTGCATTTTTAAAATTATTACTTCCTTTAAAATTAACCTTTCTAAAAGAACAATTTTCCTCAAAAACTGCTTCTTCAAAATTACAATCACAAATATCAGCCTCCGTAAAATCAAGTCCATCTAGCACTTGCTTTTTCAGATTAAAACCAAAAAAATATACCATTCTTAACAAACAATTTTTAAATTCAACCTTGCTACTTTTTAGTTTTAAAAAATTAGCACCAACCATTTTACAATCAATAAATTTAATATTAAACATTTTCGCATTTATGTTAGAACTAGAGAAATCAATGTTTGATAGGTTACATGTAGAAAAATTACAATTATTTATAATAGTCCCTGCAAACTCACATTTTTGCATACTAATTTTTTTAAAAGAACAATTATTAAACTCGCAATCTATTAATTTTGAATTATCAAAATTGCAATTTTCAAACTCACAATTTTCAAATTTTGCATCATTAATATCAATATTTGAAAAATCTTTTTCTATAAATTTTGTATTTAGGTTTTCCTGTTGTATAATAATATTTTCAGAATTAAAACTACTGTGAATTAATTCTGCATTCAAAAATTGAATGCCAAAAGTTTCAGCTGCAACTTTATCATGCCATGTATCTCCAATCATAATGGTATTTTTATTTCCCATTTTAATATTAAAATGTTCTAATACAACATCTTGCATAACATGAAACATTCCAGTTTCAGGCTTTTTAAACTTCCCTATAAACGATTTATATTTTGGATTATTATGTGCCTCAATGACATTTAATTCTTCCTTATTTTTAACAACAACATAGCAAGTTATACCACCTATTTTTGGTGAAAAAGCAACTGCTTGAATAGGAAGTTCTTCCATTAATTTAGTAAATTTTTCTATTATGATATTTGGATCAAAATCCTGTGCTTCACTTTCTGGAGATTTAAAACCAGAAATCACACAATTAAACTTTGTAATTCTCATAGTCTCTCTTATTCCTGGCAATATCACTTTTGCCTTTGAAGTTTTATCATTAGGATCTTTAGAACCAACTATCGTTCCGTCATTATCCCAAATAACTATTTTATCAGTTAAATCTAATTTTAAAAATACATTCATAATAAACAATAAATATTAATAAAAAAATACACATTACATTATATTCTTAATCTCTTCAATCATTTTATCAATATTTGACTGTTTTACCTCAAGATCAGGGGCATTAGTGCACATAAAAGTAAATTCTTTAATCACATTCAAATCCAAATATTTAACCATTCCACTCGTTGCACTAGACAAAGCGTCATAAACATCTTGCTCTGTTCCCACTTCACCACCACCCCCAACAAAGACAAAAATAACTTTTTTACCTTTTACCTTTTCATTTCTACTTACTCTCTTATTCTTATATAAAGGTAGCATTCTATCCACAAAAATCTTAAATAAACCCGGCACATTATTAAAATAATTAGGCACACCAAAAATAACCAAATCACTTTTATACATTTTCTCAATAATATCTTGACTGTCATCTTTTGTCCCGCACTCATAATTTTTCAAACAATTCATACAAGCTTTACAAGGGGTAATATTCTTCTTTCTCAACAATATGAGTTCAGCATTAAGTTTATTACTAATTTGATTCAAAATATATTCAGTGCAACCATTTCTATGACTTCCACTAATGCAAAGTATTTTTGATTTTTTCATATTATTTTTGATTAATTAGTTTATATTTATATAAATACTTCACTATATATATAATAGTTAATAACTAAAATTTAACAATATATAGATTTTTTTCTTGACAAGTTTCTAATTCTTATTTTTACCACTTTTGTGAATCTTAATTTTACAAAATCCAAACAATATTGCAATAAAATTTTTTTATTATAAAATAATCTCAAAGTATAAATAATATTCATAATATGAAAAGAATTTATGTATTTAGGCACGGACAAACAGAAGCAAATCTCAATAAGACTAGAGATGTAAATCCTCAATTAACCGAACTTGGTAGAGAACAAGCTAAAATACTTGGAGAATTGTTAAAAGGCAAGAATATAGAATATCTATATAGTAGTTATTTGCAAAGAGCCAACGACACAGCAAAAATAGTAGGTTCTGTTATTGGTATCAATGATGTAGAAATATTCGGAGGATTAGAAGAAATAGATCAAGGTAAATTAAAAAATACTCCAAAATCATTTAAAGGAGATATGCCATTGAATTATAAAGATTTATTAAATGATGTTAATTCAGATTTTAGATACACAGGTGGAGAAAGTAAATTTGAAGCTCGAAACAGAATTTCTAATGCATTATTTAGAATATGTTGGCAAAATCCACACAATATAATAGGTATTGGTTCTCATGCAATGGTTATGAAAGAATTACTTGGTAGTTTTAACCCAACTGATTATGCACCACTAAAAAATTGTGAAATTTTAGAATTTACTTATGATGAGGAAAATAATATATTAAAAATAATAAACAGAATATCTCATGAATGTTTTACAGATTAAAGTCTATAAAGTTTTTAGTAGTATTTTGTGGTGTTGAGTCTATAAAACGGCACCGCAAAGAGAATAAATATTGAATATTAAATCAAGAATAATAACCTAGAACTACAAATAATATAAGAAAAAAATGACTAATTTTATATTAAATTTCGTATGTTTAATCGCAGGATATCTTTTAGGAAGTGTAAATACAAGCATAGTTGTAAGTAAAATATATGGAAAAGATATTAGAAATTATGGTAGCAAAAGTGCAGGTCTTACCAATACTTTAAGAGTTTTAGGGAAAAAAGCTGCTTTAATTGTTCTTGTAGGTGATATATTGAAAGGCGTATTATCATGTTTAATTGGATCAAAACTTGGCTATTTTTATCAAGGAGACATAACAAATTATGTAGGTGCTCTTATAGCAGGTGTAGGTGCCGTTATGGGACACAACTGGCCATTATATCTCAATTTCAAGGGAGGTAAAGGTGCCCTTATTGCCATATCTGTAATGTTCATGATAAATTGGCAAATGGCTTTAGCATCTCTTATTTTCTTCATACTTTTAGTAGCAATTACCCGTTATGTATCTCTAGGCACCATCGGGACAACTATATTTTTTGTAATAATCTCATATATGCCTTTTTTTAATGAGAGTTTAAATTTTCATATAATATCTTCCCTTTTAGCTATCGTGATAATATTTAAGCATAGAACAAATATACAAAGACTTCTCAACGGAACAGAAAATAAATTAAGTTTTTCAAAATGAAAAAATAAAAATTACTCAATCTCCACTTTAATCCTCACATTTCCATTATACTTCTCACTCAGCACACATTTTCTCAACAATTTTTGAATATTTACATTCATATTTGTTTTTACAATTACATTAAATCTATACATTTTTGCCAATTTTGGCATAAATGCTGGCGATGCACCAAATATTTCAATTCCTTCATTCACTGGAAAGTTTGATGCTATTTTTTTCGCAGTTCTATATGCAATAGTCTCATTCAAAGATGAGACAGAAATCGTTGCCATTTTGCCATAAGGCGGGAAATTTCCCAATTCTCTATTTTGCTTTTCAAAATCAAGTAATAAATTTTTATCACCTTCTTTAATTGCCTGTAAAATTAAATTATTTGAATTATATGATTGGAAATAAACGGTTCCCTTCGCCTCTTCTCTGCCTGCTCTACCTGAAACTTGAGTCAATAATTGGTAAGTTCTCTCACTTGCTCTAATATCACCACCAAATAAACTTGCATCGCTATCAACAATTCCAACAACTGTAAGGTTTGGAAAATGGTGTCCTTTTGCAACAAGTTGAGTTCCAATAATTATATCAATTTCATTATTTAAAATTTTATTAACAACCTCTTCGAGCTTTTTATTTGTGTCAGTCGTATCACTTGCCATAATGATTGTTCTAGCTTGTGGGAATAAATCCTTTATTTCTCTTTCAATCTTTTCAACGCCTGGTCCAAATTCAATTAAATTTTCACTGCCACAAACGGGACAAATTTTTGGTCTTTCTATAAAATATTCACAATGATGACAAATTAATCTATTCTTTGACTTATGATATGTAAGGTTTGAAGAACAATTAGGGCATTGAATTTTTGCACCACATTCACCACATAACAAAACTGGAGAATATCCCCTTCTATTCATAAAAATCATTGATTGTTTATGATTTTGTAAATTTGTAGAAATAGCACCTATTAAGGGTTTTGAGATATATTTATCACTTTTCAGTTTCTGCTTTTTTAAATCTACAATTTCAACATCTGGCAAAACGGCACCTCCAAAACGACTTGGCAAATAAACTCTTTTATATTTACATTTATCCACATTTATCAATGTCTCAAGACTTGGAGTGGCAGATGATAAAATTACAGGAATATCATTTAATTTTGCTCTCAAAACAGCTAAATCTCTACCATTATAACAACCATTATCACTTTGTTTATAAGAAGAATCGTGTTCTTCATCAACAATTATTAATCCTAAATCATTAAACGGTAGGAAGAGAGATGAACGAGTTCCTATCATAACTCTAATTGTTCCACATGAAACACCATTAAAAATATCACTTTTTTGAGTTTGAGAAATCTCTGAATGCCATACAGCAGGCTTAAAATTAAATTGTTGTTCAAACCTTGAAATTAATTGAGTCGTCAAAGCAATTTCTGGCAATAAAATTAAAGCCTGTTTGTCTGTTTCTTTTAATAATTTCACAATTAAATGAAAATAAACCTCAGTTTTTCCAGAACCAGTTGTTCCCTCAAGTAAAATAGTTTGAAACGATTTATATTGTTGAATAATATCAAATGCTTTTTGTTGTTCTTTTGATAATTCATTTAAATTAAATTCACCAATGGACTGTATTAATTTTTTTTCTTCAAGAATTTCTTGAATCAATCCATTTTCAACAAGTTTTTTTAAAATACCATCTCCTACATCACAAGATGTTAAAATTTCTTGTTTAGTGGCTTGTTTGTTTTGTAAGAAATCAAGAATTTTTTGTTGTTTTTCGGTAATTTTTACATCATTATTCCATGTGGAAACTTTATATTTTTTATCAAATTTATTTTTTACAAAACTTAATGGACTTACCATCATATTCAAAACATTACCAACAGGAATTAAATAATAATCCGCAGTCCATTTTATAAAATCAATCAATTCTTTTTTAAAATGAAAATTTAATTTTTCTTTAACATTTTTCAATTTAATTCCGTCATTAACTTCAAGATTGATTTCAACAACCAACCCATTAAAATATTTATTTCCAAACGGTACAGATACTAAATCACCAATACTTAATTCAATAACAGAATTATAGGAAAATGGCTCATTTAATGCTAATGGAATTAAAACATTTACTATCATTTTAAAAATAAATTATTCATTTTGATGATAGATAAAGTTAAACAAAATACAAGTGTTTATGCTAGTGAATATAAACTATATGTTTTTTTGGTGTTGAGTCTTCACTCCAACTATCAAATAATATCAAAACCATAAAAAACAAGAATAAACAAGATTTGATAGCTTTAAGTAAATTAGTGTAAAGAAACCCAACAACAACACCAACCATAAAAAATAGCTCCCCTTTGTCGCTTTGCGACATTTCCCCTCAAGGAGGGGCAAGATATTCTGGTTTGTTTAACTATCTTTTCTTAACCACTACTCGTAATCTTTCCCCTCCTTGAGGGGAAATGTCGCAAAGC
>JAQTXT010000163.1 GCA_028688645.1 Rickettsiales bacterium | reverse complement strand
CTTCTTTACTTCTGGTCCTTCTTTTAGGTTAATTATTTTATTTCAAGAGCGCCTTATAGCAATCTTACAATATTTTACCTTCTTAACATATTTTTTGGACTATTAGATCATTTTTTATTAGAATGACATCTTCTATAAGTATACTACAATTCTTTCATCAATCATTGTAAAAAAGAATCAAAATAACTAATAAAAACTTTTATAATAAAGAAAATCACAAAACTTTGAGTTATTGAGAAAAAACAAATTTTCTGTTTATTTGTTTACAAATAAAAAAATTGTGCCTTATTATATTTCAAACCTATTTTTAATAGAATAACTTATTTAATTTTTCTTCAAAATATTTTTTTCTACTTTATTAAAAAAAATTAAATAGACTTTTTTCTAATCGTTGTGAATACGAAAGAACAAATATTGTAACAAAATTAAAAAAAATTAATGAGATTGAAAGAAAAAGAGAGTCCGATAAATTGTAATCATATTTTAATTATAAAAATCTATTTATGATCTACAAGATTGTTCAAAAACAATAAAATTAAAATATTATCTTTTGCTTCTTTTTTCCAGCCAAATTTGGTTAATTTTCTCTTCTCTTTGATATTATTCTTGGAATATATATCTACCTTTCACACCCTTGTTTTTTTCAATTTATGTCCATAGAATATAAGACCGCGTTAAGTTAAGTCAAATCAAATCGATATTTTTGATAATAAACAAAATTATTTGCATAAAAAGACAATCATGGATTAAAAATCAGTTGCTGTTTTAAAAGGCAGAGGCTTTGATAATTTCAACTTCTTTTTTCATGAATATTGAAAATTTTTATACTTAAATCATCACATGAAAATTGAAAAGAATTTCTACGTTTTTCATTTGCATTTGTTTCAAAATACTTCAAATTTCTTTTGAAGAGAAGCTTTATACAATAAAAAAAGCAAAATATTCTTTGTAAGTAGATATAAAAAGAGAAAACTAAAGATTTAAAAAGAAAAGTTACGTATTTCTTGAAAAAATATTTCCAAATAAATTAAGATTTCGACGCTTATTATATTGGAACACTCCTTTTATCAAATTAATTTTCTAAAACATAGAATAGAAATAATACAATAAAGATGCTTTCACAACAAGATATATTCCTTCAAATTACACAAGAAGAGATGCTTCACTTTGATGCAAATCAACAGTTGATCTCTAGAAACCAATTTGGTCTCAATGGAGCTGTTGTCAATGCTGTTCTTACGAATTCTCACATCTTCTTATCACAGGTACTTTTTAATTTTATTCAGGTTAACTCATCTAATCAATGGTTCAGCCTTTAACTCAATTTTTCAGTCAAATTCGATGTCATCAGAGAAGAATGGGAGGTAATTTTTTAATTTAATTCAGAACTAAAGAACACCAGGAAAACCACTAGGAATTTGTTTGGAAAAATAAAATTCTCAACAAAAAATCTAACTCATGTCAAATTCTGCTGAATCAATCAACCTTTGGGCAAAACAACTTGAAAAAAAAATTAACCAAAGAAATTTCCACAAATTGTTCAAGGCTAAAAGAAAAATCGGAAAAGGTGCCTTTGCAACAGTTTATCTTGCAGAGAGCTTAGTCGATCAAAGAATGGTTGCTGTAAAGGCCTTCTCTAAAGAAAAACAATACTCAGGAGACAAAGGAAGAGAAAGCTTAGAAAATGAGGTCAAAATTATGAGACTTTTGGACGATCACAACGTTATGAAATTAGAGGGAGTTTATGAAACATAAAACTCAGTTTATGTCATTATAGAGTATCTCGAAGGTCTTCAATTAAATGAATAAATAAAAAATCATAAAACTTTTACTCTTGAAGAATCAAAAGAAATTATGAAAGGATTACTTCAAGGAATTAGCCACCTTTCTTCAAAAAGAATTATTCACAGAGACTTGAAACCAGAAAATATAATGTTCAGAAGAAGATAATCTCTTGAAGTCGTTATCTGTGATTTTGGACTTGCTACAGTTGCTGACTAAGAAAAATACTTGTTCGTCCGTTGTGGTACTCCAGGCTTCGTTGCTCCCGAGATTATCAACATTAAAGACTTAACAATGAAAAGTGAACCAATAAGTGATGTGTTTTCAGCTGGAATAATCTTTCATCACCTTCTCTTAAGTAAATCAATCTTCGATGGAACAAAATATCCCGATGTTTTGGCTCAAAATAGAGCATGTAACTTTGATTTTACCAAAGAGGAATATTCAAATATTGATGGTCAAGCTTTCGATCTTTTGAAAAAAATGCTCGAAATCAAACCTGAGTCAAGAATTACAGCATAAGAAGCTGTCAATCATCCTTTCATCAGTGGAATAGTTGAATCAGAAATGTAAGTTGAAGATGCCAAATTTCTTACACCATTGAAAGAAAAAGACATTGAAACAGCTGAAACTCCATCAACACTAAAAAGTGAATACAGCAGAATGAGCCTCAGAAAAAGAACATCAAATTTCGCTTTAACTCGTCAACTCAGTAACAAATAAAACAGTGACAATGCACCAAAACTTAAAAAGACTTCTTCAAGCGGTTTAAAGAAGACAAGATCACTCAGAACTCAAAAGGGTAAAATTGTTGATGAGATGGAAGAAGAGCAATGAGGTACAAAACTACTTGAAAGAGTAGTAAAATTTTTCAATTTTTTCCTTTTAGGAAAGTGTTTATATTTATTTTTTCAATTCAAATATTTCAACTCGTCGTTTAGTGAAACTATATTATTAATTAGAAAAAATAATTAAAATATTAAAATAAAGGTAAAACACATATCAATTAAATTATCAGATTATTTTTTTTAAATTATCTCTAATTAAAATTTATCAATAATTAAATTAGATCAAAGATTATGCATAAAAATGATGAAATTAATTTTATGTTACCATAAATTAAAAAAAAATGTCAAATATTGAAAATCTTTCAAAAAAAAATAAATCTATTTAGATGATTGATGCAAATAAATAAATTTAAAAA
>JAQTXT010000034.1 GCA_028688645.1 Rickettsiales bacterium | reverse complement strand
GATATTCAAAAAGTAAATAAGAATTATTCTGAAAGCATTGAAGAGGATACTATTAAAAATGAAGAAAAAACTGGCGATAGTACTTTAAAAGATGATGTTGAAAATGAAGAAGACAGTGACGAAGAAAATGAGGATGAAGAGGAAGATAATCTTGATACAAGTGAAGACGGTTCCGTTAAAAATAAAGATGACACTTCAAATGATTTTTCTATTTGTGACAAAGATATTGCTGACTTAGAAAGAGTTAATGATGATTTTGCTTCCGAGATAGCAGCTGAAAGAAAAAAAACTGAGCAAGAGGAAAAAAAAAGAATTGGGGAAGTTGAAGAAGAGGAAAAAGAAAATGTTGAATTAGAACCATTAAAAAATGATGGTAAATTAGAAAATATAGCTGAATTAAATCTCAGCAATATAGAGGAATTCTTAAAAAAAAATGGAAAACAACTTTGCCAATTAAATGAAGAAACTAAACAAGAAGATAAGACGGTTAACAAAAAAGTTGATGAAAAATCCACTACTAAAGTTAAAAATAATGATGATACAAAAAAGCCAAACATTGGTATGAATTTATTTGATAAAGCATTAAATAATTTAAAATTAGATGAAAATTTATGGAATTCATTAAAATTATCTAATGAAGCAAAAAAGAAAATTTTAGATAAAGTTAGAGCTGAAATAAGAAAATTTATAAAAAATAATGTAGTAAATTCGTCAAGTAATAAATAATTTTTAATAACTAATTAAAATATAGAATGAGAGAAATTTGTTTTGATACTGAAACTACCGGTTTAGATCCGAAGAGTGGTGATAAGGTAACCGAAATTGGTTGTGTTGAAATAATTGACAGAAAAATCACTGGCAACACATACAGACAAATTATTAATCCTGGTAGAAGAAACAGTGAGGAATCAATACAAATTACAGGCTTAACTGATGAAATTCTTAAAGATAAACCATTTTTTTCTGAAATTGTTAAAGATTTTTTAGAGTTTATTAGTGATAGCCAGTTAATAGCACATAATGCGACATTCGATATAAATTTTTTGAATTATGAGCTTAATTTATTAGGAATTGATTCATTAAAAAATATTACTATAGACTCCTTAACATTAGCAAAAATTAAATTTCCTGGTAAAAAAAATAATTTAAATGTTTTGTGTGAAAGATTTTCTATTGATAATTCTAATAGAACAAAACACGGAGCACTACTAGATGCTGAATTACTCGCCGAAGTTTATTTAAAATTGACAGAAGAAGAACAATCTAGTTTTTTTACACAAAACACCAATTCAAAAGAAGCCTTAGGTATTGATAATTTATTAAAAACAGTAAGTGGTAAAAATAAATTAGATATTAGAACATTTAATATTGACCAAACCGAAGAAGAAAAACACAAAGCATTTATAGAAAAAAATATAAAAAATAATTTGTGGAATGTTTAAATAAAATTTAAAGTAAGAGAGATTAAGAAAATTCCACAAGACCAGCTCCTATAGTTTTTTGTATTGCAACATTTCATTATAATTATAAGCCTCCACTTTTTTTAATTATAATAAAAAGAGGTATAAATGTATATATCGTTGAATAAATAAAAAACATATTGATAATTATTTAAATGAATTTAGTTTTATATATAATAAGGGAGATTATAAAGAGGGTCGGAGATTTAATATTTTTTTAAATAAATTAAAATAAAATAACTTATGGAGAATTAATCAATGAATAGTAAAGTAATTAATTTAGATATAGATAAAAATCTTATTAGATTTGAAAAAGTGAATGGCGAAGATTATTTCTGTATATCGGATATTGCGGATAGAAAAGGTGGAGAAAGTAGAATTCATGTTCAAAACTGGATGAGAGCTAGAAACACGATTAGTTTTCTAGGATATTGGGAACAAATGCATAATAAAAATTTTAATTGCATCGAATTCGATGCAATTAAAAAAGAACAAGGAAATAACTCATTCACAATGAGTCCAGATAAATGGTCTTCTCAAACAAATGCAATTGGTATATATTCTAAAAAGGGTAAAAATGGTGGTGTATATGCACATAGTGATATAGCTCTTGAGTTTGCGACATGGATAGACCCTTTATTTAAAATATTGCTTTTGAAAGAATACCAAAATTTAAAGGCATCAGAAAATAAACAAATAGAATGGCAACAACATAGATTATTAGCAAAAGTAAATAATAGAATACATACAGATGCAATAAAAGAAAAAATAATACCGCAAATACAACTTTTTTCTAAACAACAAGAAAGTTATGTTTATGCTAATGAAAATGATATGTTAAATAAAATTGTATTTGGTACGACTGCTAAAGAATGGAGAGAGCAACACAACGAACTTGTAGAATCTAAAAATATGAGAGATTATGGAACAAAAGAACAAAATCTTGTTATCGCTAATCTAGAATTTTATAATGCCAGAATGATTAGAGATGGTTTGAATGTTCAAGAAAGAGCAAAAAAATTAGCAGAAGAGGCAATTATATTGTTCAAATCATTTTTACAAATTTCCAATAATGATGATAAAATAGAGGATAAACATAATAAAATAGAAAATAAACAATCGTAATCTTTTAATAAATCGTTAAAAAAAGCGGGGAGATATGATGAAAAATAACATAAATATAAGTTTGATAAAATTTTTTCATTAATTAAATAAGATTATATATAAAACAAAATATATTTAGAATTTTGTTTTTGCTGGATTATTAATAGGTACAGGTTTGTAAGATATCAAATAGTTTTTGGTATTTGCATTATAAAATTATGTATAATTAACAGTTGAACTTAAATCCTCTCAAAAATTCCTCAACTGTTAAAGCTTTTTTTCCTTCTCTTTGTAAAATAAGTGGTTTTAAAACACCATCATTACATTTTATTGAAAAATTACTTTTATCAATAACATCACCATTTTTAAAATCATTTAAAATATTATTAGAAAATTCAGCTTTAATAATTTTTATTCTCTCATTATTATATTCGAAATAAGTTCCAACTGTTGAACCTAGAGTTCTTATAAGTAAATCAATCTTTTCAATATTTTGATTAAAATCGATTTTCCCCTCTTCTTTCTCTATTTTTTTTGCATAAATAAGTCCGTTTTCACCTTGAGGCTTCGCAATAATTTTTCCAGTTTTTTCAATATTATTTAAACATTCTAACATTAAATTCGCACCATCAACAGATAATTTATCATGTAAATTTTCTAAAGTTGTGGTATTTGTAATTTCTATTTCTTTACAAGCTAAAATATCCCCATCATCAAGTCCTTCACCCAACACTATTATGCAGACTCCAGTTTTTTTATCACCATTCATTAGTGCTCTCTGTATAGGGGAAGCTCCTCTCCATCTTGGCAATAAAGATGGATGAATATTTATACAACCAAATTTTGCGATGTTTAAAATTTCTTTTGGTAATATTAATCCATAAGCCACAACAACAAAAATATCAGTATTAAAACTTTTTAATTTTTCCCATTCTTCTGGTTTTTTCAATGATTTTGGAGTGCAAACTTTTAAGCCTAATTTTAATGCTTCATCATGAATAGGTGTATTTTGTAATTTCATGCCTCTACCTTGTTCTTTTGGCTCTTTTGTGTAGACTGCTACAATTTCATGATTTGTATTAATTTTATTTAAAGTTGGTATAGCAAATTCTGGTGTTGCAAATAAAATTATTTTCATAATATTCTTTAATTATTTTAATTAATAAATTTTATTAATTGTAGATTGCGGTTGAACGATTTCTAAATTCTCTTTGTTCATTAAGAAATCTAACACCGCAATGACAAACTCCTGTAAAATTTGTCATTCCGTAGTTGGATTTTCTTATTGGGTAAAACGAAATTAGAAAATTCTCATACGGAATCTACAATAATATTTACATTAATTCTTTATACAATTCCATAAATTTTTTATTCAATAAAGTATTTTCAAAATTTAATGTAAAATATTTTTTTTGTAATTCTTCAAAATTATATTTATTTTTTATTTTTGCTAAAATTTCTTTAACTATAAAATCATTATTGAATTCTGTTTTTTCAAGTAAATAAAATGCTAAAACACATTCTTCTATTTCTCCAACGCACTCGAATGGTTTAAATTTACTTAGTCCAACTAATTCTAAATAACCATTTAATTGTGCTTCATCATTTAATAAATTTTTACCGAAAATTTCTATTTGTTTTTCTTTTTTGATGAATGATGCAAAAATTAAAAATACAAATCTGCATTTGTCGCAATCGCAACACCATCTTTTAGGTTTTTCATTTTTGACGATTTTAAAATTTTTATTACAGCTTGAGAAGACATCATTATATTTTTCAATTTTTGCAAACGCCTCAGCAATTTGTAATTCTGACATTGGTCTAAGTAATGAAAAATAATTAAATTCAAGAGTTATATATTTTTGAATAAAATTATGGATTAATTGTTCTGCTTCAAAACTCTTGCTCCATTGATGATTTATTTCAATATCGTTGTGTATTGTATTTCCAACATTTGCGGATCTCTCATTTGAAATAACTGTAGTATTATAATTATAAATAATTCCAGCACAAACGGAAATAAAAGCGATGATTGATGTTATTGGAACATGCCCATTATAACCGTGATATTTTTCTAAATTTTTATTTATTTCTATTAATAATGGAGAGATTTTCCTATTAATTAAAATATGCTCGCAGTCAGATAATTCTACACATTTTTTAATTGGTTCGGCAATATTCACAGAAAATGTGTATATTTTTTGATTTTTTAATTTTTTTACCATTTCTAAACTTACAACGGAATCTTTTCCACCACCTATTGGAACAATGATATTGTCTTTTAATTTAATAATTTTAGAACTCTCAGAACTTGATATTGAAAAAAAATGAGTATCAAAAGGAAAATCAATAATTTTTCTCAAATCTAAGTTATTTTTATAAGAAAACTCACCAAGCCCTTTTAAATACAAAGTATCAAAAAATTTCTTTTGCTCTTGATTTAATTTTGTTGTTTTAATATTGATTTTTTTAGGTAAAAAGAATTTATAATAACTAATTCCTGCCACTAAATGCAAATAACTGAAAGCTAAGTCTAAAACTTTTTTTTCATTTTCATTTAATTCTCTTAATTTTAAATTATTTGGATTAAAGTTGATTTCTTCAACAAATTCAAAGTTGTCATCAACATTATAAAATAAATTTAAAATGCCATTGTTATATTCATATTTTGAAAATGTAAATTCTTTGTAATTCATACTATTTTTTAACAATGTTTTTTGGTAAAATTCTTTTTGAATTCATGTTAAAATCCTTACAAAAACTTAAAACATGATTTTTATCCAAAACTTTAGGATTGATATAAAAAGGCAAACCTTTACCTTTTATAAATTTTTCCAAACTATCATTTTTTAAAAATTCATCAAATTCTACTAAATTATCATAACTTATATTATTTCTTCGTTTTTTTATAAAAGGAAAATGGTAACTGTTTGTTTCGGTAAATACTAAATGATTTCCCGATATATCAAAATGTTCCTCTGAAGAAAAAGGCTTTTTACTTAATATGTTCAGAGAACTTTCTAAATTATTATTAAAAATTAACCAATGATCTGGATTAATTAAATAAGGGCAGTGTTTATAAAAATATAATTCTTTTCCGTCGTAATGTAAATTTAATATCCCAAAAATAATTGTATCATTCTCATCTTTTGGTAAGTAAAACATATCTTTTAACATATCAGCTTCATATGTTTGATCTACATCAATTTTTAAAATCCACTCATTTTGTGGTATTAATTTTAAAGCTCCATTGCAATATGTGTGAAATTTATGTTCGTCATTTCCTTTTTCTCCACTTCTTGGATCTCTAAGATCGTAAACATCGTATGTATATTTATATGGAATAAAACCAGTGTGTAATTTACAAAATTCAATTACATATTCTTCTGTTCCATCATTACAATCATTAAAAGCTATAACTCCTCTATCTATGGCTGGCAAAATACTTTTTAGACAGGTATCTATTGTTTCTATCTCATTCATTACTCTAACAAACGCATATGGCTTTACAGGTTCTTTTCTTCTTTTGATATTTGGGTTTGTAATTATTGTTGAAGTAAAATTTCATCTAAATTGTTTTCTTTTAATTTTATTTGGAATAAAAATCGCTAAAAATGAACCTAATTTGTTTCTTATTATATTTTTAATTAATATTTTTCCTTTTGAATCAATATAATAGCTAAAAATTTTTATATTAAATATTTTTATTTTTACTTTGTTATATATTCTCTCTTTCACTATTATTTTAAACATTATTTTCTTATATTTTTGATAATTTATCTAATATTGCATTAACAAACGATATAGCTTTTTCATCAAAATATTCCCCTGCAATATCTACATATTCATTTATAATTACTTTTTTGTCTGTTTCAGTGTATTTAAATTCAAACATAGCCAATCTTAGAAAAATCTTAATTAAATTATCAATAATATTAAATGTATATTTTCCTGTCAAATTTTCATTCAAAATTGCATCAATTACATCAATATGTTCTACAGTTCCGTAAACTAATTCATCAAAAAATTCCATATTTATATTTTTTTTATATTCTTCTGGTTTTTTTTCAGAAAATTCATCAGATATATAATAATCCTCTATAAAAGTTTTTAACACTTTTAAATCTGGATTTTCTTTTGTATCAAAAAAATAGGAAAATAATACTTGCGTAGCAAAAAATCTAGAAAAAGATTTTTTATTTAATATTTTATTTTCTTCCATTATTTTTTTCTTGTTTATTTATAATTATAATTTAGTCTAATACTATTAAGTGTTTTATAATATTCAATAATCATGTTAAATAAATTCACATTATTCCTACTATTATTTATCATGTGGATTATAGCTTTGTTTTTTTCTCATGCTATTAATATTGCATTAATACTGGCTGGATTTTTGATTAGTATAATAATTACAACATTTGCCTTTAGGTCTTCAATAGTTGGTCAGAATACAGAATTTATTTTTTTACAATTTGGTTTTTATCAATATGTGTTTGGAAAAGTAATTCATAATATAAAAAATGTATTTAAAATTTGTTCTCAATTTTATAAGAAAGGAACACAATTTACATCTGTGTTAGATTATGTATTTTTAAATAAAGATTCCGATGCAGAATCAGTTTTAGTAGCAAATTTATTAACTCTATTACCTGGAACTGCTGGGATTTTAATGAAAAAAAGATATTTAATAGTTCATTCTTTAGATGAAAAATATTTTTCTCTGGCTGAAATGTATAATATCACGATGGAAGTTGGAAAAATTGATGATGATAGTTTAATTTAATAGGTGTATATGACTTTAATAAGTATTATTTTATTTTTAATTATATCTGCAATTAGTATAATTCAACTTTGTTCGGAAAAGGAATTTTTTAGTAAAATGTTGATGTTTTTTTATTTTATAACAAATTTCACAACATTTATTCTATCGTATTTTTTATTTTCGAATAAATTCAGTTTTATTATAAGTATGATATTTCCATTAATTATTTTGAATACCGTGTTAGTTTTATTGTTTATAAAAGAAAAAATTAAAAGCGAGGCTAAATGGTAGTTTTTGAGATTCTTTTAACAGCGATTGCGTGGATATTTTTTATAACTGGTTGTTACATAATTCTATCTTGTTTTATAGGTACTTTAAGATTTAAAGATTTTTTTGTTAAAGTTCATGCTGTAAAAATATCTAATATTTATGGTGTTTCGTTTATTTTATTTGCGCAAGCTTTAAATAGTGCGGATATTATTATATTCACACAATTAGTTTTAATAATAATTTTAAATATTCTTATGACGATAACTACAATTCATGCTATTTGTAGAATTGCTTTGAATAATAATATAACACATGGTGGTTTTTCAAGAAGAAAATATAATGAAATGTTAGAAGAAAAAAGAAAGAAAGAAGAAGAGGAAAAATTGGCTATTTTACAGAAAGAAACAACAAATTAATTATGATGAATATTTCAAATGTAAAAGGTCAAATTTTGTTTAATTCAAGTCTTGCAAAATATAGCTGGTTTCAAGCTGGTGGTAATGCGGATATTATCTTTAAACCAAAAGATTTAGATGATTTAAAATCATTTTTATCACAAATAGATAAAAAAATACCAATAATTATAATTGGTGGCGGCTCAAATATTTTAATAAGAGATAAGGGTTTCAGAGGTGCAGTTATAATTTTAAAAGATGCTCTTAATAATATAAATTTAAAAGATGATAAATTAGAAATTGATGCAGGAGTTTTAAATTCAAAAATATATCAATTTGCAAAAGAAAATGAAATAGGTGGTTATGAGTTTTTAGGAACAATACCTGGAACTATTGGCGGTGCAGCCAGAGGAAATGCAGGGTGTTATAATTCAGAAATTAAAGATTTTTTAATTTCAATTGAAGCGATTGATTTTAATGGAAAAATTCATAATTTTAAGAATGAAGATTGTAAGTTTGAATACAGAAAAAATAATTTGCCAAACAATTTAATTTTTACAAAAATAATTTTAAAAGCTAATACAAAAAAATCTAAAGAAGAAATTGAAAAATTATATAAAGAAATGATGGAAAAAAGATTAGCATCTCAACCACATGGAGTTAAAACTTGCGGTTCAACATTTAAAAATCCAGTAGAGAAACCAGCTTGGAAAATTATTCAAGAACTTGGCTTTCAAAACAAAGAAATAAATGGTGCAAAGATGTCAGAAAAACATGCTAATTTTATGGTTAATACAGGAACGGCGACTGCAACTGATTTAGAAAATTTAGGAAATTTAATTATAAAAGAAGCTAAAGAAAAACAAAATATAAGATTAGAATGGGAAATTAGAATTATTGGAGAAAAATAATTTTAATCTATTTTTTATTGATTTGTTTTCTTAAATTATCCCAATATTCCATCCTTTTTTTTACATCTCTTTCAAAACCTCTTTCGTTTGGAATATAAAATTCCTTTCTAGGAAATTCATCAGGAAAATAATTCTGTCCTGAAAAACAATTTGGTGTATCGTGATCATAAATATAACCCTCACTATAGCCAATTTCTTTCATCATTTTTGTCGGTGCATTTAAAATTTGTTTTGGTGGATTAAAACTATGTCCTTTAACTATTTGCATAACTTCATTATAAGCCATATATCCAGCATTTGACTTAGGACAATTTGCCAAATAAATTACTAAATTTGTAATAGCTTGATCGCCTTCTGGACTTCCTAAGAAATCATAAGCTTCTTTTGCATTTATAGCTTGAACTAAAGCATTTGGATCTGCAATTCCTATATCTTCCATTGCCATTCGTGTCAATCTTCTTAATAGATAGTGGGGATTTTCACCGGCCGACATCATTCTAGCGCACCAATATAAAGCACTTTGTACATCTGATCCACGAATTGATTTATGTAATGCGCTTATTAAATTGTAATGACTATCTCTTGATTTATCATAATTAGCTGTTTTTCTTTGTAGAAATTTAATTAACTCTTCACTATTCAATTCTTTTTTTAAATTTGCGTTGAATAGTTCTTCGCACATATTTAGTAAATATCTACCATCAGCTCCTGACAAATCACATAGTGTTTCTATGGCTTCTTCTGTTATTGGAAGTTTTTTATTCTCACTTTTTTCCGCTCTTTCAATTAAAGTTATTAATGAATTTCTGTCATGTGAATTAAAAATAATTAATCTACATCTTGAAAGTAGGGCTGAATTTAATTCAAATGATGGATTTTCTGTTGTTGCTCCAATTAATGTAATTGTTCCACTTTCAATATAAGGTAAGAATAAGTCTTGTTGATTTCGTCTAAAACAATGAATTTCATCAATTAAAAGGATAGTTCCTCTACCGTCTTTTTTAAGTTTTTCTGCTTTTTCAAAAATGTCTCTTAAATCACTAGCTCCACTACTTGTGGCAGATAAAAATTCAATTTCCAGTCCACTTTTTTTAGCTAAAATTTTTGCAGTTGTTGTTTTACCGCATCCTGCAGGTCCCCACAATATCATTGAAGGTATTTTTCTGCTTGATATAATTCTCGTAATTATGCCATTTTCATCAAATAAATGTTCTTGTCCTGTGATTAAAGAAAAATCATTAGGTCTTAATTTATCAGCTAACGGTTGCGTTTTATTATTCTCAAAAAGCATTTTATATAAATTTTTTCAAATTTATTCTACTTTTTGTTATGTAAAAAATCAATAATATATTTTTCAATAAGACTTGAATATTAAAAATAAGATTGTTATTATAGAAGCATACAACCAACAGTTTGTATGTATGATGACAAAGGCAAAAGAGATAATATTTATTTTTGTTCTATTAATAATATTTTTTATTAGTTATGTTTCAGCTGGAACTGAGAAAGTTCAGACAGAAAGTAATGAACGAATAAAACATGACAATGTTATTATTAATGTTGAACAATCAGGTAATTATATTGAACAGCCTAATAATGATATCAGAGAAATATTTAAAAGCAATAAACAAAAAAAATTAGAAGACATTACAATTTTTGATGTAATAGGTGGTGAAAGAGTTTCTTCAGAATTGAAAAATAAAGTGTCGGGATTAGTAGACCAATATCAATATGAATTAGATGGTTATAGAAGTATTATTGCAAACAGATATAAACAAGCCGACTTAAGAATAGTTGGACTTCAAAAAGATATTAATAATATGAATAATTTCAAAGATGAAATGGAGCAGAATCTTAATCTAGCGAAATGGATGATTATTTCTCTTTCCGTTGGCATTATTTGCTTAACTAGTATTGTTGTTACCATGTGGAAAAATATAATGAGTGTTAATAAAAATGATGTTGAAGTAATTTTTTCCTTGGAAAAAATTAAAAAAGATTTAAAAGTATTAAATGGTAGAATAAAATTATTAGAAGGATTACATAACATTGAAACAAAAAAACAAATATCAGACGACGACGATACAGAATCAGTATAACAATTATAGACTTGATAAGTTTCTGCAAGATACTTTTCCAAGTGTAAATAATATTTTACTTCAAAAAGCTATTAGAAATAAGGATATCTTATTAAATGGAAAGATGATAACAAAAAGTAATGAAGTACTATATGAAAATGATGAGCTATTATTAAGTAATTTTATAATAAAAATTTTTAATAATCCGTCACAAATCTTGCAAAATAAAAATGATTTAAGATTTACAGACAAAGAAATTGAAAAAATCAAAAATTGTGTAATTTATAAAGATGACCATATAATTGCAATCAATAAACCAGTTCGTTTAGCAGTTCAAAGTGGTAGTAAAATTGAAAAAAGTGTTAATGATTATTTACAATTTTTAAAATTTGAAAAAGAAGACACTGTTAGGTTGATTCATAGACTTGATAAAGATACGAGTGGAGTTTTAATTTTAGCTAGAGATAAAGAAACTGCTGATATATTAGCAGAGTATTTTAAAGAGAAAGGTAAAAAATTAGAAAAAACTTATCTAACTCTTGCTGTTGGGAAATTTACCAAGAATGAAGGAACTATAAATTATCCATTATTAAAAAAAGTTGAGAATGGTACTGAAAAGGTTTACAGGGATGAAAAAGAAGGAAAAGAAGCCATTACGAATTTTAAAGTATTAGATTATAATGAATATTATGATGTAAGTTTAGTAGAGGTCAAAATTTTAACTGGACGAACACATCAAATCAGAGTTCATTTAAAGGAAATAGGACATCCAATTTTAGGTGATGGAAAATATGGTGGAAAACGAGCATTTGTTGAAGATTTAAGTGATAGAATACATTTACATTCTTACAAAATGAGTATTAAGAATTTTATGGGAAAAGATGTTAATATCAAGGCCGAATTGCCCGATGCTTTTCAAAAAACTTTGAAAATGTTAAGAATAAGTACAAAGATTCTAAAATAATTTAATAGGGGCTTGACAAGTATATTTATTAATAATATGTGTTCAAGCTATAAAATATACTCATTTAACTGATTACGAAATTAAGAAAATAATTAAGTGTTTTGTGTCCGATCTGTTAGCAACACAAATATCTGTATTTAGTTGTGTTAGTAGAAATACTATTAATAACTACTTTAAAAT
>JAQTXT010000162.1 GCA_028688645.1 Rickettsiales bacterium | reverse complement strand
ACGTTAAACCAATTCTAATGCTTTACATGAATTTTTTACAAATATTACAAAGGAATCTAATTTTATTAGGCTCTTTGTCTTTGCTTTGTCCTTTAATAACATTTTTAAGGTGTGCATCTGAGATAAATGATTTTAGTTTTCTCTTCTGAAGTCATTGATTAGAAGCTACTGTAAAGACATTTGAAAACTTCGTGTTAACTTTCATTCATGTAACCATTGTCTTTCATTAATTCTGAAAAGACATACTTGTCAGCAAGGATACTTCTTTCTGAAATTTTGAGTTTATCAGGATATTTCTACATGGCTTATTGAAGCTTTTTAATTCGAGTAAAAATGGCATATATTTGGAATGTAAATCCCCATCTTTTCGGCTCTTTGTAGTATTTTTCTAACATATTGATATTTTTTCCTCCTAAGTTTTGCCAGTCTTCAACAGGTTATTCGATCCATTTTGCTTCAGGAATTCTTTGTCTCAACAATTCTAAAAATGTGGATTTGCCACAACCAATATTTCCTTCAATTGTAAAGCAAAAATCATTTGACTTTGCTTCAGGGTTGATAAAATTTTAAGATAAAAGCTGATCTTGATTTCCCGCGAGCATTTAAAGTTTTTATAATAAAAGTACGCGAATATTTTGAATTAAAGGGTAGATATTTTATTTTCATTAAGATTACGAAGATTTGACCTTAAATAAAGAGTTAAAAAATTGTGGATAATTTTGATTAAATAATGAGCTAAAATAAATTTTTATTAAAAACATGAAAATTTTAGTTCCTTTCTTGAAGAATGACTTTAATTTTGGTCAAGATTTTATTAGTTGTTTTACCTTAGGCTTAAGATAATCCATACAATTTTCCCCAGTTTATTCATAAATAGAAATTGAGAGTTTTTTAAGTGGTGCCATAAGTTAAGGTTTTCCTTCTTCAGCAACTTTATTAAGCATTGGATAAACATTTTTTTGGAATATATTTGGCTTTGATCTGATTGCTGAAATTACAATATTATTGAGTTTTTATATGATTAATGGCTTGGATTTTTGTACACCATATAAAATTCCATTACACATGTGCTGGATAAGCATCCAACTTTCAATACCCATGCTCATTTAGTCAAAAAATTATTCTGCCAATGTTTTTACGTCCTGCTTTTGAGAGGCAAAACAATTGAAAACTTCATTTAATATGACACTCAAATTGTTCTCAATTAGGCCAGGAATTGCTGAAATTAAGTTTTTAAAGATTTTCAATGCATTTGTAGCCACTTTCACATTTGGATCTCCAATTTGTTTGCTTAACACGTCAACGAATTTTGTATTTAATCTGTGCTGACTTGCTTACTAAGGATTTGTAAGATATATTTCACTGATACAGTTCATACTTTCTAAGCGCACTTTCCAGTCACTACTTTAACATTTTTAAAGAAGACTTTAAATTTGGTTAAATTAATCAGGAAATACGCTAATTTTTTGTTTCTTTTTCTTCTTCATTGTTGAAGGTTCATTATTTTATACTTAAACTTCGTTTTTTTGTGGTGATTATTCATTTTGTACAACTTTTAATTCAGGTATCTTCTCATCAATTGGTTTTTTAAGTTTCATTAAATGTTATGATGATATTAATCTCATTATTTGTTTTCCTCTGTCACTTGATAAGATTTCTGACAATATTGCTTTTGTTTTTTAACGAATTTATAATGATCCTTCGCTCATAAAATCGTTTAAAATCATAACAATTTTTTATAACTCCTTGTCAAATATTTTTGGTAAAAAAGTAATACTTTCTAAAATATGAGTTACAACTTGTTTTATAGGGATAGCTCGAGATGTATGAGCTGTTGTTAAAAGAGATACGACCTTACTTTCGTTGCAATATGAACAAACAGTCACAAGTACTTTTTTAACCTCTTCAGATATAAAGGAATTCGCATCAAGAGATTTTTTTATAAGTTTATTAAAAATTGATTAAAGTTAAGAGTCCAATCCTCTTTTCACCTTTAATGCTACCTCATTAAGAGTAACAACTGCATTTTTACTCAATGAAGATCTCAGGTTTTATACCAGCCTTACAATATCAGGAACAACCGATTTCACTACAGTCGGAGATAAAAGATTTGAATGATGTGCGATGATTCTTCTTACTTTAGTCAATGCCTAAAAACTTACTTCCCAATTATCTGATTTTATTTCAACCAATATATTTTTAAGTTCCTTTTCAGGTTAATTAAAAGGCTAAAACTCAGATCCTGTTGAATAATTTGTTGATTGATAATTTGATGATCTGTGAGTTTTTTTCCTAAATGATTTTAAGAAGGATTTTTTTCTTTAAGGACTTTTTAAAAGTGAATCTGCATCATGAAGGCTTACTTTGGAGTTTGAATTTTATAATTATTCTGATGTTTTTAAATCTGATGATTCTTTTAAAGGTTTTTCCATGAATGATGATGTTCGAACAGTATCTTTTGTATCTAATTTTGTATTTTTGTCTCTTTGTAAAGAAGTTGCTGTAGTGTTACCAGTATCTGAAATTTTAAAATAAAGTTACTTTTGCTATATCTTTTATTTTGTAATGTCGCTCCACGTATTTATCGATTTGATGTACCAGGTAATGAATCATCAGTTGACACATTTGTTGAGACTTATTTTTCTTTGGTTTTGAGTTATTTAGAAAGTTTTTATATGTACATTTCATAATAAACTTGATTGAGTTTAACCATAAGTTGATTTTTCAGTTACTCTCTATTTTATGCTTTTAAAGTAATCAATACAAGCAAATCTAAAGTTTTTATTTTAATTTTAGTTTTTAAATCATCCATTAATGGACAAATAGATTCGATTATTTTAGCCATAGAAAATGAAGGAGGTTTAGTTTACTCATAAAGTCTACTTAAAATGGCAAGTATTTCTTATTTTGTGTTGCTATGTGTTGATTTTTTAAGCAGTCCTAACAAAGACTCAATCCATATCGGGTGCTTGGTCTTTAAATATTCGCTTCT
>JAQTXT010000161.1 GCA_028688645.1 Rickettsiales bacterium | reverse complement strand
ACCAAAATCGCTATCCTGTTTTATACCTAAATCATAGTTTACATCATTTTTGTGGTCATAAGTTAAATCTTTTTCCGTTGATTTTTTATAATTCGTTTATAATTACTATCAGCGAAAACCGAAGGAGAAGTTAGTAAATCCTTTTCCTTTATCTTTAATTTGCTAGAAATTATTTTTTCTTCATAATTTTTATACAAACCATTTTGATCCCTAACTTTCATCAAATATTGATCTAAAGTTAACACTTTACTATTAATTATTTTTGCATTAGCAACTTCTATAAACAGTATAGTAAAACACATTCCAATAAAAATCATTTTAACACTTAAAAATAAATGCTTCATTTAATATCCGCCTATTATAATTATTTCCTATCTTTGCTTATAGGTATAGTAAAACTTTTTTTGTTTTTTGCAAGATTTAAAGAAAATTATTTTTTTAAGTTGACTATAAAAAACACCATATTATAATATCTAAAGATGGAGAGGTGGCCGAGTGGTCAATGGCAGCAGACTGTAAATCTGCCCACGCAAGTGTTCGAAGGTTCAAATCCTTCTCTCTCCACCACTAATTCAAAAACTAAACTTTCTCACAATTTTCACAACCAATTTTCAACCCAATATTTCAAGGGCTTCGGCAGTATTCAAACTTAACTTTCAATTTTATTTTTGTATCGTTTTTTTAGTCTTTTTTCTCTCAAAATGGCAGTTTTCTCTAGCGAAGTGTACTTGAGTTTTTTATTTCAAAAATTTTCAAGTTCAGTTTGAATGGTTAAGCAAGCATTCAATTTATTACATTTAGTCAAGTACACTTCATATAGAAGAATTAAAAAAGTTAGTTATACATATTGTCCTAGAGCATAAGGGACATAATTACTAACTTAGTATTTAACTGAACTATTGAAAACACTTATTTAATTTATAATGAACTTAACTTGTGAGTAAGTAATTTTTTGTATTTTTTATTCAGATTTTTATCAAAATATGCATAAAACCAACAACTAACTTTTTGAAAGTTCACTAAAAATACATAAAAATCATTCCCTTGAGAAAAAGTTAGTGATGTTATTCTTCCTACTGGATAAAAAAGGTATGAACAAAAAGTTCAGTTTGTAATTAAGGCTTATTTTTCAATAAGTGTTTATAATAAGGATTTTTTAACTTTTTACAATTTTGTTTTTATATCTATATACAACCAATATTATATTTTCTCTTTTAAAATATTTTAAGAGTAGCAACCTATAATTAATAAAATCATTTTATTAATTATCAGCAGGTTGTTATGAAACAAACCAAAGTCAACACTACTGTTGACATAGATTCCTATGTTGTAAACAGTGCAAAGTATTATTCATTAAAGCTAGTCGCCAAGGGATATTACAATTTTTATGAAACAGATGATTTAGAGCAAGAAATACTTGCTCTTTTTTTGTATCAAATAAAAAAGTATAAATATGATGAATCCAAATCATCTTATAAAAATTGGGTATCAATTCTAATGGAAAATATATTCAAAGAATTAATCAGAAAATCCAAGTTACATAAAAAGTATTTTTCAAAAGTATCTCTTAATGATACAACAAATACTTCTGAAAACTATAAGAATTATAAAACCTATAAATATGGTAATAATTCTACAGATAATAACTCATCAGAAATTATAGATTTAATTGAAGATACAAATGCAAATACATTTGAAGAATATTACAAGTCAACCAGAGACAAAAAATTATTACAAGTAATAAATAATCTTCCAGATGATTTAAAAGAACTATGTAGGTTACTAAGAGATAAAAATGTAACAGATATTGCAAAGCAATTAAAAATCTCAAGAGATACTGTATATAGCAAAATACATAAAATCAAAAAAATATTTAAAGATAATGGAATAGATAATTGCGAATAAAATAGAACAAAAATATAAAAAAAATTAAAGTAAAAAGAAAATGAAAAATAAAAACAAATAAATAATATAATAAAAAACTACTAGGAAAGGCAGAAATAGAGTAAAACTAAAAAATATTTTAAAAATATTTCCGACACTTTCCATTCTCGTTCACATCAAATAAATAGTATTAATAATTATTATTTATTATGAATGAAAATAAAATAAAAAATGAAAAAGAATTAAAAGATAAAAAATCCAATTACCTAAATCAAAAGAATCCAAAAAGTATTGATTTAAACCTTTTAGATAAAACCCCTATCTCCAAACTATTAACCTTTTCAGCAAAAGAACTCTTTGAAATACAAGAACAAGCATCTTTAGAATTTGAAAAAGCTAACTATAGAAAGAAATGGATAGAAGGTATTATAGAACTAAAGTATAAAACCACTATTGAATCAGCATATAAGAAAGCAATAGATTACTTTAATTCTGAACCATTAGTGGAACTAGACAAATACAATGAAGATAATCTCACAGGATACATAGAAGACAACGGATTAATCATAAAAGTTGAGTTCTATAGAAGTATCTCAGACATATCAGACAGACCACAGGTCAAGAAAAGATTTAAATTGATAACAAGCCAACAAATAAAGAGGTAAAAACATGGAACAAGAAAACAAACTCCAACCAAACTACTACGCTATAATTCCAGCAAACATAAGATATGATAAAAACCTAAACTCCACAGAAAAACTACTCTATGCAGAAATAACAGCATTATGTGATAAGGAAGGTTATTGCTGGGCTAGCAATAATTACTTCGCAGAGATATTGAATAAGCTACCAGCTTATGTATCTCAAGTCCTTACAAAACTATCAAAAAAAGAATACATAACAGTAGAAATTGAAAAAAATAATAAAGGAACTTTCAGAAAAATATATATAGGAAAAATTATAGGAAAAATATACACAGAAAAAGAAAGTAAAATTATAAAAAAAGAAAACAAAACTACAGAAAATTCTATAGAGGGGTATATAGAAAAAACTATAGAGGGGGTACAGAAAAAACTATATGGGGGTATAGAAAAAACTATAGAGGGGTATAGAAATAACTATATACAAAAGAACA